>WGLY01000015.1 GCA_016125335.1 Frankiales bacterium | reverse complement strand
TCAACCCCGCGATCTGCCCATGCGTCAACCCCTGCGCCAGACCCCGCTCGATCACCACACGCTCATGCACCGTCAACCGCGCACCAGGCATCCCAACCTCCGCCGCACATCATCAGGTGCAACGACCCCTTGAACCCGCCCGCCGGTTTCCGGGCGTTGCGGCAGTAACGACGGGTCAGTCCTGGGCGGCGGGGGCGGCTGCGGCGACGCCGGGCAGCGCCAGCATCCGGTCGAGGGCCACCCGGGCCCAGTGCGCGACTTCGGGGTCGACCACGATGCGGTTGACGACGTGGCCCTCGACGAGGTTCTCCAGCGCCCACACCAGGTGCGGCAGGTCGATGCGGTTCATCGTGGCGCAGAAGCACACGGTCTTCTCGAGGAAGACGATCTGCTTGTCCGGGTGGGCCAGGGCCAGGCGGCGCACCAGGTTGAGCTCGGTGCCGATCGCCCACGCGCTGCCGGGCTCGGCCTCCTCGAGCGTGCGGATGATGAACTCGGTCGAGCCGACCTTGTCGGCCCCGAGCACCACCTCGTGACGGCACTCCGGGTGCACCAGGACGTTGACGCCCGGCACCCGCTCGCGGACCTCGGCGACCGTCTCGGCGGTGAAGCGGCCGTGCACGGAGCAGTGGCCCTTCCACAGGATCACCTTCGCGGCGCGCAGCTGCTCCACGGTGAGCCCGCCACCCGGCTTGTGCGGGTCGTAGAGCACGCAGTCGTCGAGGGAGAGCCCGAGGTCGAGCACGGCGGTGTTGCGGCCGAGGTGCTCGTCCGGGAGGAAGAGCACCTTCTCGCCCTGCTCGAACGCCCAGGTCATCGCTCGCTCGGCGTTCGACGACGTGCACACGGTGCCGCCGTGACGCCCGGTGAACGCCTTGATGGCCGCCGTCGAGTTCATGTACGTGATCGGCACGGTGACGTCGGCCACGCCGGCGTCGGCCAGCACGTCCCACGCGTCCTCCACCTGGCCGATGGCGGCCATGTCGGCCATGGAGCAGCCGGCGGCGAGGTCGGGGAGCACGACTGCCTGGTCGTCGGAAGTGAGGATGTCGGCGCTCTCGGCCATGAAGTGCACGCCGGCGAACACGATGTACTCGGCCTGCGGGCGGGCCGCGGCGTCGCGGGCGAGCTTGAAGCTGTCGCCGGTGACGTCGGCGAACTGGATCACCTCGTCGCGCTGGTAGTGGTGCCCGAGCACGAACACGCGGTCGCCGAGCGCCTCCTTGGCGCGGCGCGCGCGCTCGACGAGGTCCGGGTCGCTCGGGGCGGGCAGGTCGCCCGGGCACTCGACGCCGCGCTCGGACTGCGGGTCGGCGCCGCGGCCGAGCAGCAGCAGCGCCAGGGGGGTCGGGCTGGGCTCGACGAAGCTCTCGGTGCTCACGCGCGCATCCTCTCACCGCGGCTGCGGGCCGGGCGCGGCACGCGCCCCGCCGCCGGCATCCCGACGGCCGTCCGCTCATCGCGTGCAACGGCCCGGCGCCCCTCCCGCTTCCCGCACCGGCCGGTCTGCGGACGCGGCGGCGGACGTCCCCGGCCCGGCGGCAGGAGGCGGCCGCACTAGCCTCCTGGGGTGCGCGTCGTCGTCGCCCCGGACAAGTTCGCGGGGACCCTCTCGGCCGTCGAGGCCGCCGCCGCGATCGCCGCGGGCTGGCGCCGCACCGCGCCGCACGACGAGCTCGTCGAGGTGCCCCTGGCCGACGGCGGCCCCGGCTTCGTCGAGGTCGTCAGGTCCGCGCTCGGGGGCGAGCTGCGCACGGTGGAGGTGAGCGGCCCCACGGGCGATCCGGCGACCGGCCACGTGCTGCTCGTCGACGGCACGGCCTACGTCGAGGCGGCCGAGGCCTGCGGCCTGCACCTGGTGCCCGAGCCGCGCGACCCCTCGCGCACCACGTCGTACGGCGTCGGGCAGCTGCTGCTCGCGGCGCGCGACGCCGGCGCCACGAGCGTCGTGGTCGGGCTCGGCGGGTCCGGCACCAACGACGCGGGCGCCGGCCTGCTCGCGGCCCTGGGCGCGACGGCCGCCACCGCCGACGGCGCCGACGCCACCGACCGCCTCCGCCTCGGGGGCGGCGCGCTGCGCGAGGTCGCGGCGGTCGACCTCGGCCCGGCGCTCGAGGCCGTGCGCGGCCTCGGGCTGGTCGCGGCGTCCGACGTCGACAACCCCCTGCTCGGACTGCGCGGGGCCACCAACGGGTTCGGTCGCCAGAAGGGCGCCGACGACGCGATGCTCATGCGGCTCGAGGGCGACCTGACCGCCTTCGCCGCGGCGGTGGGCCGCCGCCCGGACGGGCGCGACCCTGCGGTGGCCCTCGGCGCCGGTGCGGCCGGCGGCCTGGGCTACGCGCTTCTGCTGCTCGGGGCGACGCGCGTCCCGGGGATCGGCACGGTGCTCGACACCGTCGGCCTGGCCCGCGAGGTGGCGGCCGCGGACCTCGTGGTGACGGGGGAGGGCAGCTTCGACTGGCAGAGCCTGCGGGGCAAGGTCGTCAGCGGGGTCGCCGAGGTGGCGCTCGAGCACGGCCGAGGCTGCGTGGTGCTCGCCGGGCGGGTGGAGGTGGGCCGGCGCGAGTACGCCGCCACGGGCGTCAGCGGGGCGCTGGCCGTGGTGGACGACCTGCGCGACCGGGGGCGTCCGGAGTCCGACGCCTTCGACCACCCGGCCGCCGCTCTGGCCGACCTCGCCGAGCGCGCCGCCCGCACCTGGTCGCGCTGAGCCGGGGCGCACCGGACCGCCGCGGGGCACGGGTGCGACGCGCGCGGGACCGCAGGACGCCGCACCCCGCAGGTCGTGGCACCATGGACGCCTGACCGCACCGGGGCACGGGGAACATTCCGCGGGTCGACGGGGTTGTCAGGGTGTACGGCGTCCGTGCGACGCCGGCGTACGGCTCGACCCACCCCCACCGGGAGGACCACCGCATGACCGCCGATGTCACCATCGAGACCTCGACGCCCGTCACCGACGGCATCCTGCTGACCGAGGCCGCCTCGTCCAAGGTCGCCGCACTGCTCGAGCAGGAGGGTCGCGAGGACCTCTCCCTGCGCGTGGCGGTCCAGCCCGGCGGCTGCTCGGGCCTGCGCTACCAGCTGTTCTTCGACGACCGCTCCCTCGACGGCGACGTCGTCAAGGAGTTCGGCACCGTCAAGGTCGTCACCGACCGCATGAGCGCCCCCTACCTCGGCGGCGCCACGATCGACTTCGTCGACTCGATCGAGAAGCAGGGCTTCACGATCG
Organism: Frankiales bacterium; assembly: GCA_016125335.1. NCBI lineage: Bacteria > Bacillati > Actinomycetota > Actinomycetes > Frankiales > Frankiales bacterium. The sequence goes on along the minus strand of WGLY01000015.1, from coordinate 244,031 downwards.
ACAACCCCAACGCCACCAGCTCCTGCGCCTGCGGCGACTCGTTCAGCTGACGGCACCGCACCCGCGTCCGGAGGGCCGCACCCCGCGAGGGGTGCGGCCCTCCGCGCGTCCCGGCAGGCTCAGTCGACCGGGACCTTCTGGCCGGTGGTGGCGTCGATGACGGCTCGGTGGGCCCAGGGGGCGGCCAGGGTCACCGTCGCCGAGACCTCCTTCGCCAGGGCGGGGCAGGCGCGCGAGGTGTCGGTGTCCGGCGTGGCGAGCAGCTGCACGGTCACGACGTCCGGTGTCTCCTTGGCAGAGGCGGTGTACGTCTCGCACACCCCGCCCACCGAGTGCAGCACGAGGGTGGTCCCGTCCGCGCCCACCGTCGCGGCCGAGACGGCCACCGCACGCGGGCTGCCCGCCGGGCCCGAGGGCTGCACCGGCAGGGGGAGGTCGCTCGCCGGCGGGCCGGCGGGGGTGCCGGGGTCGCTGCCCGAGCCGCCGTCGGTGCCGGGCGAGCCGGCGGACGCCGAGGCCACCGGGCCGGGGTCCGGCTCGCCGAGGAAGCGGGGCGCCACCGCGACGACCGGCACCGGGTCGCCGCCGCCCTCGAGGTCGAAGAGCCAGGCCGGCACGAGCAGCTCCGTGGCGGTGCTGCCCTCGGCGTCCCAGCGCGGCACGAGCCCGAGGCGTGCGCCGGTCACCGCGGGGGTGCGCGGGGTGCAGTCGGTCCCCTGCAGGCAGGCCATCGCGATGTCGGGCCGGGGGAGCAGGCGCAGGGTCTCCAGGGCCGTCGCGGCCGGGACGAGCGGGTAGGCGGGGCCCTCGACCGGCTCGCCGAGCCGGCCCGTCGCGGCGAGCACGCCGCGCGCGTCCACGGTCACCCGCGTGGCGATCCCGTACGTCGGCAGCCCGGCGACCACCGGGTCCACGGACACGTCGCGGGTGGCCGACCGCGGCCCGAGCACCGCGTCGGCGATGTCGAGGCCTGCCGCGGCCAGCACCGGGGCGGCCGCGGCACGGGCGGCGTCGTCGGGCACGGGTGTCACCACGGGCTTGGGCCCGGGGGCCGGCTCCTGGCCGGGCGGAGTCCCCGGCGTGGCGATCGAGCCGCCGCCGGAGCCGCCGGAGCCGGTCGACCCGCTCGACACGCCCTGGTCGCCGCCGGCCGCCGGCGGCGACGGGGGTGCCACGGGCGCGGCCGGACTGCTGCTGCACGTGACGACGCCGGGCTGCGGCGCCACGGAGGCGCACGGCGCGTCCGGCGCGGCAGGCGTGCCGGACGCGACGGCCACGCCGTCCGGCGCGACCGACACCGCGCAGGCGACGCCGCCGCCGGCGCCGCCGGGGGAGTCGATGTCGAGGGAGTAGGAGGGGCACTGGTCCTGCGTGCGGCTGTAGGCCCACTCGCCGCTGCCGTCGCGGACCACGAGCTGCGCCGGGCCCGTGCCCACCGCCCAGCCGTGGGCGTGGCGCTGCGGCTCCGCGTCGATCCCGAGCGAGACGGCAAGCGCGGCCACACGGTCGCGGGGCACCTCGGTGTCGGGGTAGCGCTGCACCGGCGCAGAGCCGGGCCCCGACGGCAGGGTCCCGTGCAGGGGGTACGGGTCGGTGGTGGAGCGCCCCGAGGTCCCGGCGGCGTCGGCGGCCATGCCGGCCACGCCCGCTCCGGCGAAGGCCGCGGTGCCCGTGCCGATGTGCAGCACGGGAGGTTCGCCCGCGCCGGCGACCTGGGTGCCGCACCCGGCGAGGGCGCCCACCGCTAGGAGCGCGACGATCGGCACGCGGCGCGCGCGGCCGGCCGGCCCGCCGCTCCTGCGGCTCCTGAAGGTCGTGCTCATGACCTCACCCTGCCCTGGCTCGGTGCTCGACGGCGTCCTGTGTGCGCTCGGACGCGGGCCGGACCGGCCCGGTTCCGCCCTACCGCACGTCCCGCGACCCCGGGCGGGTGCGGGCAGGGCCGGTCGCGCGGGCGGCGCGGAGCGCCGGCCGGGATAGGGTCGGGCGTCGTCCGCGGGGAGGTGTGGCCCCGCGCCCGAGGAGAAGAGCCCGCCCGTGCGCGTCGCCGTCACCGGATCCATCGCGACCGACCACCTGATGACCTTCCCGGGGCGGTTCGCCGACTCCCTCGTCCCCGACAAGCTCGACAAGATCTCGCTGTCCTTCCTCGTCGAGGACCTCGACGTCCGCCGCGGCGGCGTCGCCGCCAACATCGCCTTCGGCATGGCGGTGCTGGGCCTGCACCCCGTCCTCGTCGGCGCCGTGGGCCAGGACTTCGACGACTACCGGTCCTGGCTCGCGCGCCATGGCGTCGACACCCACTCGGTGCGCGTGTCCGACGTGCGGCACACCGCGCGCTTCGTCTGCACCACCGACGAGGAGCAGTGCCAGATCGCGTCCTTCTACCCCGGGGCCATGAGCGAGGCGCGCGAGATCGAGCTCGGGCCGGTGTCCGAGCGGCTCGGCGGCCTCGACCTCGTGCTGGTCGGCGCCAACGACCCGGAGGCGATGACCCGGCACACCGACGAGTGCCGCTTCCGCGGCATCCCGTTCGTGGCCGACCCCAGCCAGCAGCTCGCGTGGCTCGACGGCGAGGGCATCAAGCAGCTCGTCGACGGTGCGGCCTACCTGTTCAGCAACGACTACGAGGCGGGGCTGATCGAGCAGAAGACCGGCTGGAGCCACGACGAGGTGCTCACCCGCGTGGGCGTCCGGGTCACCACCCTCGGCAAGGACGGCGCCCGGGTCGAGGTGAAGGGCCAGGACCCCATCGAGGTGCCCTGCCCGCCGGAGGAGCTCAAGGCCGACCCCACCGGCGTGGGCGACGCCTTCCGCGCCGGCTTCCTCGCCGGCCTCGCGTGGGGGCTGTCCTACGAGCGCTGCGCGCAGATCGGCTCGCTGCTGGCCACCTACGTCATCGAGACGGTCGGCACCCAGGAGTACGACCTGGCTCAGCGCCACTTCCTCGGGCGGTTCGCCGCGACCTACGGCGAGGACGCCGCCGCCGAGGTCGCCGCCAACGTCCGGTGCCCGCGCCCGTAGGACGACCTGACGTGGCCGCGGTCGACCCGCCGGTCGAGCCGCCGCCCACGCCGTGGGCGCTGCCCGACCCGGCCGCGGCGCCCGACGGCGTCGAGCTGCTCGGCGTCGGGGCCGACCTCGCGCCGGGCACCCTGCTCGCCGCCTACCGCACCGGCCTGTTCCCCATGCCGTTCGACGCCGACTCGGTGGGCTGGTGGTCGCCGGACCCGCGCGGGATCCTGCCGCTGGACGACCTGCGGGTGAGCCGCTCGCTGCGCGCCTCGTGCCGGCGGCTGGCCACCACCGTCGACACCGCGTTCGACGACGTCGTGCTGGCGTGCGCGGACCCGGCCCGCCCGGGCGGCTGGATCACCCGGGCGGTGCGCGAGGCCTACGGCGAGCTGCACCGCCTCGGGTGGGCGCACAGCGTGGAGGCCCGCACCCCCGAGGGCGACCTGGTCGGCGGCCTGTACGGCGTCGAGATCGGCGGCCTGTTCGCGGGCGAGTCGATGTTCAGCACGGCGCGCGACGCCTCCAAGGTCGCCCTCGTGGCGCTGGTCGCGCTGCTGCGCCGGGCGGCCGAGCGCGAGGGCACCGGCACCGGCGACCGGCTGCTCGACGTGCAGTGGCGCACCGACCACCTCGCCAGCCTGGGCGTGCAGGAGGTCCCGCGCGCGGAGTACCTGCGCCGGCTGCGCGCCGCGCTGGGGCACCACCCCGCGTTCTGAGCGGGGGTTCGTGCCCCGCTCAGCCGGACGCCGGCGACACCAGGTACGCCGTGCCGCCGCCGGGGGCCGGGCCGGTCCAGGTGAGCGTGCGACCGCGCAGCGCGCACCAGGCCGGGACGTCGGTGACCGCCGCCGGGTCGTCGGCCAGCAGCAGCAGCCGCGCCGCCGGGTCGGCCGCGGCCGCCCGCCCGAGGGCGATCACCGGCAGCGGGCACAGCCGGCCCCGCTCGTCGAGCAGCACGTCGTGGCCGGGCACCCCGGCGGGCTCGCTCACAGGCCCTGCGCCCCGAGCGAGGCGCGCACCCGCTCCACCACCGCCGGCAGCACGGCGAGGAAGCGGTCGACGTCGTCCTCGCGCACGCCCGGCGGCAGCGACACCCGCAGGTTGCCGTGCGTCAGCGCGCCCATCGCGGCGAGCACGTGGGAGGGCTGGAGCGAGTCGGCGACGCAGGAGGACCCCGACGACACCGCGAACCCGGCCCGGTCGAGGTCGGCCAGCAGCGCCTCGCCCTCGACGTAGAGCAGCGAGAACGTCACCACGTGGGGGAGCCGGTCCACCGGGTGGCCCAGCACCACGGCGTCGGGCACCTCGGCCGCCACGCGGTCGCGCACCCGGTCCACCAGGCGCGCCAGGCGCACCGACTCCGCCTGGCGCTCGCGCTCCACGGCCTCGAGCGCCGCCGCCGCGGCCACCACGGAGGGGACGTCGACGAACCCGGGCACCCGCCCGTGCTCCAGCGCGCCCTCCGGGGATGGCGAGCGCCAGCGCACGCCGGTGCGCACGGCGAGGACTCCGACCCCCGCGGGGCCGCCCCACTTGTGCGCGCTGGCGGCGAGCACCGACCAGCGGGCCGGCACGTCGTCGCGCCCCACGGACTGCGCGGCGTCGACGAGCAGCGGCACGCCGGCCGGCTCCAGGAGGTCGGCCGCGGCCGTCAGGGGCTGGCGCGTGCCCACCTCGTGGTTGGCGCTCTGCACCGCGGCCAGGGCGACGTCGCCCTCGCCCAGCGCCTCCTCGAGCGCCGCGACGACGAGGGCGCCGTCGCGGTCCACCGGCAGGTGCACCGCGTGCGCCGGGTCCGCGACGGACGCGGTCGCGGCGTGCAGCACGCTGGAGTGCTCCACCGCGGTCGCGAGGACGCGCCGGCCCTGCCGGCGGCGTCCGAGGACGAGCCCGGCCAGGCCGAGCTGCACGGCCTGGGTCCCGGAGGCCGTGAACGACACCTCGTCGGGCCGCGCCCGCAGGACGGCGGCCACCGACTCGCGCGCGGCGTCGAGCAGGGCCCGGGCCCGGGCGGCGTCGTGGTAGCGGCGGGCCGGGTCGGCCCAGCCGAGGTCCAGGGCGCTCGCGAGCGACTCCCGGGCGGCGGGGTGCAGCGGCAGGGTGGAGGCGGCGTCGAGGTAGCCGGGCGGCGGCTGCGGAGGCTCCGATCCGGGGGTCTGCGACCCGCCCGGAGCCGGGTCCGTCCGATGGTCGGAGCGCGCCGCACCGCCGTGCGGGACACCCGGTCCGACCTGCGCCACGACCCGACCGTAATGCCCCACCCCGCGGGGTGGGGCAGGGGTCGCTGCGCTACTCTCTCGGCGTACGTCAGACCCCCGCTCCGCGGGCGTGGTGCACCTCCGAACGGTGGGCCTGCGCACCGGGGCACCGACCCCTTGGGAAGGCGACACGTGGGCCCGACCCGCTCCCCGCGCCGATCCAGGGCTCGCACCGCCGCGATCGTCGCGGGTGCGGCCCTGGTGCTCCTCGGCACCGCAGGCTGCTCGTCAGACACCGAGCTGGGTCGCCTCGGCTACCCCGCGCCGGTCACCGAGCAGGGAGCCATGCAGCTCTCGTTCTGGCAGAACTCGTGGATCGCGGCGATCGCCGTCGGCATCCTCACCTGGGGCCTGATCGGGTGGGCGATCATCGCCTACCGCCGCCGGGCCGGTGAGGGCGCGCCGGTGCAGACGCGCTACAACATGCCGATCGAGATCCTCTACACCGTCGCGCCGGCCATCATGATCGCCGCGCTGTTCGCGATCACCGCCCGCGACCAGGCCGACCTCACCAAGCTCACCAGCGACGCGAAGAACACCGTCGGGGTCATCGGCTTCAAGTGGAACTGGGGCTTCAACTACCTCAGCGACGACGCCTACGAGACCGGCACGCAGAACCACCCCGCGGAGCTCTGGCTCCCGGTCGACGAGCGCGTGCGCTTCCAGCTCACCTCGCCCGACGTCATCCACTCGTTCTGGGTGCCGCAGTTCCTGTTCAAGATGGACGTCGTCCCCGGCCGCGAGAACCAGTTCGAGCTGACGCCGAACAAGATCGGCGTGTTCGCGGGGCGCTGCGCCGAGTTGTGCGGCACGTACCACTCGCAGATGCTCTTCACGGTCCACGTGGTCTCGCGCGCCGACTACGACGCGCACATCGCCGCCCTCAAGGCGGCCGGTCAGTCCGGTCAGCTCCAGACCGGACGCATCGTCACGACGGGAGTGCCCTCATGACCCTGCTGTCCGACCGGCCGGTCGACCAGAACCCCGATCCCGAGGGCATGACGACGAGCGACCCCGCGCGGCGCAAGTTCGGCCGCACCCTCGTGCGGTGGATCACCTCCACCGACCACAAGGTGATCGGCTACATGTACCTGATCACCACCTTCTTCTTCTTCCTCTTCGGCGGCGTGCTCGCGCTCATCATCCGCGCCGAGCTCGCCCAGCCCGGCCTGCAGTTCGTGAGCCAGGAGCAGTACAACCAGCTCTTCACGATGCACGGCTCGATCATGCTGCTGCTGTTCGCGACCCCGCTGTTCGCCGGGTTCGCCAACGTCGTCATGCCGCTGCAGATCGGCTCGCCCGACGTCGCCTTCCCGCGGCTGAACATGCTGGCGTTCTGGCTGTTCTTCTTCGGCGGCCTCATCGTGATGATGGGCTTCCTGACCCCCGGCGGCGCGGCCTCCTTCGGCTGGTTCGCCTACTCGCCGCTGTCGAACGCGATCAACTCGCCGAACATCGGCTCGGACCTGTGGATCATGGGCTTCACCATCGGTGGCCTCGGGTCCATCCTCGGCGCGGTCAACTTCATCACCACGATCTTCTGCATGCGCGCGCCGGGCATGACGATGTTCCGGATGCCGATCTTCACCTGGAACGTGCTGCTCACCAGCGTGCTGGTGCTCATGGCCTTCCCGGTCCTCGCCGCCGCGTTCGTCGTGCTCGAGGCCGACCGCAAGTTCGGCACCCAGGTGTTCGACGCGGTCAACGGCGGCGCGATCCTCTGGCAGCACCTCTTCTGGTTCTTCGGCCACCCGGAGGTCTACATCCTCGCCCTGCCGTTCTTCGGCATCGCGACGGAGATCCTGCCGGTGTTCAGCCGCAAGCCGCTGTTCGGCTACAAGGGTCTCGTGTTCGCCACCATCGCGATCGCGGCGCTGTCCGTGGCGGTGTGGGCGCACCACATGTACGTGACCGGCGCGGTCAACCTGCCGTTCTTCGCGTTCATGACGATGCTCATCGCCGTGCCCACCGGGGTGAAGTTCTTCAACTGGATCGGCACGATGTGGCGAGGATCGGTGTCGTTCGAGACACCGATGCTGTGGACCCTCGGCTTCCTGGTCACGTTCCTCTTCGGCGGCCTCACGGGCATCCTGCTCGCCGCCCCGCCGGTGGACTTCCAGGTGTCCGACTCCTACTTCGTGGTGGCGCACTTCCACTACGTCGTCTTCGGCACGGTCGTGTTCGCGATGTTCGCGGGCTTCTACTTCTGGTGGCCCAAGTGGACCGGCCGGATGCTCGACGAGCGCCTGGGCAAGATCCACTTCTGGCTGCTGTTCGTGGGCTTCCACACCACGTTCCTGGTGCAGCACTGGCTCGGGGCGGCGGGCATGCCGCGCCGCTACGCCGACTACCTGCCCTCGGACGGGTTCACCACGCTCAACGAGATCAGCACGATCGGCTCGATCATCCTCGCGAGCTCGACGCTCCCGTTCTTCTACAACGTCTACAAGACCTGGCGCACCGCGCCCAAGGTCGAGGTCGACGACCCGTGGGGCTGGGGCTGCTCGCTGGAGTGGGCCACGTCCTGCCCGCCGCCGCGGCACAACTTCACGTCGATCCCGCCCATCCGCTCGGAGCGGCCGGCGTTCGACCTGCACCACCCTGACCTCGTCGACCTCGCGACGCAGAAGCGCACGCAGGTGCTCGACGAGCTCGTCGCAGCAGGCACCGGCACGGGGAGCGAGTCGTGAAGATCGAGGGGTTCCTGTTCGCCGGCGGCGCGGCGTTCTACGGCCTGGTTGCCGTCGTCTACTGGTTCGTCACCAAGGAGCTCGTGGGCTCCACGGTGCTCGCCCTCACCGGTGCGCTGGCGTTCCTGGTCGGCTTCTACGTCCTCTACACCTCGCGCCGCGTGGGCGTGCGGCCCGAGGACGACCCCAACGCCAACGTCGAGGACGCCGACCCCGACTACGGGTTCTTCAGCCCGCACTCGTGGTGGCCGCTCGCGGTCGGCATCGCGACCTTCGTCGTGGTGGTCGGCCTGGTGTTCGCGGTCTGGCTGCTCATCCTGGGCGTGGGGCTCCTGCTCGGGGCGCTGATCGGCTTCGTGTTCGAGTACTACCGCGGCCCGTTCGCGGACGCCTGAGCACCGGTCCGCATCGCCCCGCCCGCGGGTCGTCCCGCCGCCCCGGCGACGGGACGGTCACGGGGCTGACACGAAACTGTCACCTCAACCCGCTGGACTTCGTCCCGATCCCTGCCGAGACTCCTGGAGAAGGATCATCTCGGGCGTCGGAGGGGGACCACGTGCGTGCGCGCAGGACGACGCTGCCCGTGCTGGTGGGGGCGGGTGCCGCGGCGCTGCTGCTCAGCGGGTGCGGGGTGGGCAGCCTCGGCGTCCACGGCGGCACCTCCGCGCAGGAGTCGACGGCGTCGATCCACCTGACGCCGGCCTCGAGCGCGCCGATCGCCCCCACGACCCCGCTGGTGGTCACGGCCGTGTCCGGACGCCTGACCGGGGTGGTCGTCACCGGACCGTCGGGTCCGGTACCCGGAGAGCTCTCGGTCGACGGCAGCACCTGGACCGCGACCGGCGGGATCCTCGACTACGGCGCGAAGTACAAGATCGCCGCCCACGCTGTGGACCTCACCGGCCTGCGCACGGACCTGACCCGCACGGTGCGCACCATCGCCCCGTCGAAGTTCCTGTCGTGGCAGATGTCGCCCAGCCCGGGCTCCACCGTCGGCGTGGGCATGCCGATCCGCGTCTCGCTCGACCACCAGCTCACCACCACCGAGGCCAAGGCGGCGTTCGAGCGCGCGGCCACCGTGACCGCCGACGGCGTCGCCGTGAGCGGCGGGTGGCGCTGGCTCACCGACGACGTGGCCCTCTACCGCCCGCAGCGCTACTGGCCCGGGCACGCGACCATCACTCTCACCACGGCCCTCAAGGGTGTGAAGTTCTCCAAGGGGCTGTGGGGTCAGGCGAGCACCAGCACCTCGTTCACGACCGGGCCGGCCATGGTGTCCTACGTCGACATGCTCACCGACGAGATGACCGTGACCCGCGACGGCAAGAAGATCCGCACGATCCCGATCACCACCGGCAAACCGGGCTTCGAGACCCGGTCCGGGGTCAAGGTGATCATGGACAAGGAGCTCACCCGGGTCATGGACGCCGCCACGGGCGGCACCGCCAAGACCGATCCGGAGTACTACCGGATCGAGGTGCAGTACGCGATGCGCCTCACCTACTCCGGCGAGTTCCTGCACGCGGCGCCGTGGTCGGTCCGGTCGCAGGGCCACGCCAACGTCTCCCACGGGTGCACGGGCATGAGCACCTCGAACGCCGCCTGGCTCTACGACCACTCCAACATCGGCGACGTCGTGATCTACACGGGCACCAACCGGGCGATGGAGTCCGGCAACGGCATCACCGTGTGGAACACGTCCTGGTCCACCTGGAAGACCTACTCGGCGCTCAACGCCTGACGCGGGCCGGCACCGCCTCGCGCCGCCCCCGGCGCGCCGAGATCCCGCACGGTGGTGTCAGTCGTCCCCGCTGGGGTCGAGCAGCGCCCCGGGCGCGCCGAGGAACCAGCGGGCCGTACGCCGTGCGGCGCACCGGCCCCGGTGGCCGAGCAGCAGCTGCACCAGCGCGGTGAGGCCGAGCGCCGCGGCCAGCACCACGACGAGCCAGCCGCGCAGCCCCGGGAGCCACACCCACACCGCGGCGCACAGGAGGGCCAGCACCACGGCCCCGAACCACATCGACGTGCGTGAGGGGACCAGGCCCAGCTGCGGGTCGTAGCCGGGCGTCAGCCGCTCCGGGTGGCCGTCGCGGCACCCGCTGGCCGACGGGGGAGCGGTCCAGGACACGTGCCGAGTGTGCCGCACCGGCCCGGTCGCGCGCGCCCGCTCAGCGCCGCCGGAGCCTCCACCGGCGTCGACAACGACGAGGGCCCGGTCCGCACGGACCGGGCCCTCGTCGTTCGCTCGTGCTGCGGATCAGTCGGTGATGCCCGCGGGGGCGTCCTTGCCGGCCTCGTGCAGCTCCTCCACCTCGTGCTCGTGCTCGGCGTGCAGGTGGTGCTCGGCGGCCTCGATCTCCTCCGGCGTGGGCGTGGCCACGTTGTCGCCGTAGAACATCCGGGAGAAGCGGGCCCGGCGCCGCTTGGCCCGCAGGCCCGGCGTCGCCACGCCGTTCTCGTCCGTGGCCGGCGGCGCCTCGAGCACGGGCACGTTGTCCTTGGCGAGGATGACGGCCCGCTCCTCGTCGGAGATCGGCGTGTGGATCTCGATGAACTCGCCGTGCGGCAGCCGCAGGATCTGCCCGCTCTCGCGGCCGTGCAGCAGCAGGTCGCGGTCGCGGCGCTGGAGCCCGAGGCAGAAGCGGCGGGTGGCGAGGAAGGCCAGCGGCGGGAGGACGAACACGCCGATGCGGGTGAACCACGTGATGCCGTTGAAGGGGACGTGGAACGCCTGGGCGATGATGTCGTTCGCGCCGTTGATCACGAGGATGCCGTAGAACGTGATCGCCATGACGCCGATCGCGGTGCGCGTGGCCGCGTTGCGCGGCCGGTCGAGGATGTGGTGCTCACCCCGGTCGCCGGTGATCCACGCTTCCAGGAACGGGTAGATCAGCATGGCCGTGATGAGCAGGCCGGGCAGCACGACACAGGGCAGGAAGATGTTCCAGCTGATCGTGTAGCTGCCGATCACCGTCTCCCAGTTGGGGAACGCGCGCAGCGCGCCGTCGACGAACCCGATGTACCAGTCGGGTTGGGACCCGGCTGTCACCTGGTCCGGTACGTAGGGTCCGTAGGCCCAGATCGGGTTGATCGTCACGAACGACGCGATGAGCGTCGTGATGCCGAAGACGACGAAGAAGAAGCCGCCGGCCTTCGCGGTGTACACCGGGAAGAGCGGGAACCCGACGATGTTGCTGTTGGTGCGGCCGGGCCCGGGGTACTGCGTGTGCTTGTGGTAGAAGATCAGCACCAGGTGCAGCCCCACGAGGGCCAGCAGGATGCCCGGCACCAGCAGCACGTGGAACGTGTACAGCCGGGGGATGAAGTCGCTGCCGGGGTACTGGCCGCCGAAGATGAAGAACAGCAGGTAGGTGCCCACCACCGGGATCGACTCGATGATGCCGGCCACGATGCGCACGCCGACGCCGGAGAGCAGGTCGTCGGGCAGCGAGTAGCCGGCGAAGCCCTCGAGCAGGCCGATGAGGATCATCGAGCCGCCGATGACCCAGTTGAGCTCGCGCGGCTTGCGGAACGCTCCGGTGAAGAAGATCCGGAACATGTGCACCATCATCGCGGCCATGAAGAACAGGGCCGCCCAGTGGTGGATCTGCCGGATGAGCAGGCCGCCGCGCACGTCGAAGCTGATGTTGAGCGCCGAGGAGTAGGCCTCGGACATCTGGATGCCCTCGAGCGGCGCGTAGGAGCCGTGGTAGACGACCTCGACCATCGACGGCTTGAACCAGATGGTCAGGTAGACGCCGGTGAGCAGCAGGACGATGAACGAGTAGAGCGCGATCTCGCCCAGCATGAACGACCAGTGGTCCGGGAAGATCTTGCGCAGGTTGCCCTTGGCCAGCGTCGAGATCGGGGCACGCTCGTCGGCGCGCTGGATGGCCCGTCCGGCCTCCTTGACGATGATGCTCATCCGCGCTCCCAGAAGCTCGGTCCGACGGGTTCCTGGAAGTCGCTCTGCGCGGCGAGGTAGCCGTCGCTGTCGACCATGATCGGCAGCTGCGGCATGCGGCGGTGGGCCGGGCCGAAGATGACGTTGCCGGAGTCGGACAGGTCGAACGTCGACTGGTGGCACGGGCAGAGCAAGGCGTGCTGGCGCTGCTGGTAGAGCGCGATGGGGCAGCCCACGTGGGTGCAGATCTTGGAGAACGCGAGGATGCCCTGCACGTCCCAGGTCTGACCCGCCGGAGCCTGCTGCGACTTGATCTCCTCCGGGCGCATGCGCACGAGGATGATCGAGGCCTTGGCCCGGGCGTTCTGGTTGCCCTCGGCCTCCTCGACGGCGTTGAGGTTCTCGGGGGAGGCCGACACCAGGGTGCCGATCGCGAGGTCCTCGGGGCGCAGCTTCTGCCCGGTGACGTCGACGACGATGCGGCTGCCCTTCGCCCAGATCGTGTGGCGCAGGGAGTCGCCGGGCGGCGGGCCCATGTCCTTGAGGAACACGATCAGCGGCACCGGGAAGAGGGCGAGGGCCCCGATCAGCGTGCGGCGCACGATCTTGCGCTCGACGAAGCCCGACTCGGCCACGCCGGTGTCGAACATCTCCTTGGCCGCGGCCTGGTCCTGCGGCGGCGAGCCGATGGGGTGGCGCTCGTCGACGATCTCCTCGTCGGCCATGAGCTTCTTGGCCCACTGGATCGCGCCGAGGCCGATGAGCAGGATCGCGAGGCCGAAGCTGAGCCCGAGCAGCAGGTTGCTGGTCGAGACGATCCCGATGGGGCCGAGGTCGACGAAGTACGTCGTGGGGACGGTGAAGTAGATGACGACGAACGAGAGGACCGCGAGCGCGGACAGCGCGAACATCGCCGCGACCTGGCGCTCCGCGCGGCGCGCGGCGCGCGGGTCGGTGTCGGTGAGCCGCAGGTGGTGCGGAGGCAGCGGGTAGAGCGGCGCCTCGCCGGGCTCGACCGTGCTGACGTCGGTTCCGTGGTTGTCGCTCATCGCACCTTCGCCCCGATCCACACCGCAGCCAGGAGGACCGCGCCGATACCCGCGGTCCAGATGAACACGCCCTCGGTCACGGGCCCGTAGGAGCCGAGCGCGAGACCGCCGGGGTCGGGGGAGTTCTGCAGGTGCTCGATGTACTTGATGATCGCCTGCTTCTTCTCGACCGGCAGCGTGGAGTTGGGGAAGTTCGGCATGTTCTGCGGGCCGGTCAGCATGGCCTCGAAGATCTCCGTCGGCGTCGCCACCATGAGGCTCGGGGCGAACTTGCCGTCGGAGAGCGCGCCGCCCTTGCCGGCGAAGTTGTGGCACTGCGCGCAGTTGGTGCGGAACAGCTCGCCGCCTTCCGCCAGGTTGGCGTCGGCGGTGCTGACGTCCTGGGCGGAGGGGATGGCCGGGCCGGGGCCGAGCGAGGCGACGAAGGCCGCGAGCGCGGCGACCTGGTCCGGCGTGTAGGTGGGCGTGCGGCGCACGGCCTGCACCGCGGGCGCGGCCAGCGGCATGCGGCCGGTGGAGACCTGGAAGTCGACGGCGGCCGCGCCGACGCCGATGAGGCCGGGGCCGGCGTTGGTGCCCTGGGCGGCGAGCCCGTGGCAGGTGGCGCAGCCCTCGAGGTAGAGCTGGCGGCCCTGGTCGATCTGGGTCTGGGACGCCGCCGCGGGCGCGGCCTCGGCGGCCTGCGTCACGGTGGCGTAGCCCAGACCGGTCATGACGAGGGCGCCGAGCAGGACGAGGAGTCCGGTGGCCTTGTGCCGTCGTACGGAGGTGCTGGTCACTTGAGCGCCTTCACTGGTCGGTGAGGTGGGCGAGGGTCAGCGCGTCACGCGGGTCGGTGGGGTCACTTGATGAGGTAGATCATGGTGAACAGGCCGATCCACACGACGTCGACGAAGTGCCAGTAGTACGACACGACGATCGCGGTGGTGGCCTGGCGGTGGGTGAACCGGCGCGACGCGTAGGTGCGCCCCAGCACGAACAGGAAGGCGATGAGGCCGCCCGTCACGTGCATGCCGTGGAAGCCGGTGGTGAGGTAGAAGACCGAGCCGTACGCCGAGGAGGACAGCGTGATGCCCTCCTGCACGAGCTGGGCGTACTCCGTGACCTGGCCCGCGATGAAGACCGCGCCCATGACGAACGTGATGATGAACCACATCCGCAGGCGCCGGACGTCGCCGCGCTCGGCCGCGAACACACCGAGCTGGCAGGTCACCGACGACAGCACGAGGATGATCGTGTTGACCGTGGCGAACGGGATGTTCAGCTTCTCGGTGTAGTCGGACCAGGTCTCGAGGTTGACCGCCCGCATCGTGAAGTACATCGCGAAGAGGGCGGCGAAGAACATGAGCTCGCTCGCCAGCCAGACGATGGTGCCGACGGACACCATGTTGGGGCGGTTGGCCGGCGGGTGCGCGGCTGCGGTCTCGGACACGGTTGCGGTCGCCACGCGCGGCATTGTGTCAGGTCCGGACCCACCTGGCCCCCCCACCCCCCGACTCCGGGGCGCGTCGTGGCGCAGGTGTCCGGATGCGGGTACGCGCAGGTCACAGGGCGGTCACGACGGGCGCCGCGGGAGCCGTCGCGAGCCCCCTGCGAGGGACCCGCGGGCCCCCGGCGGGCGCCGTCCGGCTCGGCGGGGCGCGGCCGGCGCGCACCGATACGATTCGCGCATGAGCACCGCGGACTCCGAGCCCACCCTGACGGTCCTGGTCTACAGCGACGACGCGACGGTGCGTGCGGCCGTCCGCGCCGCGCTGGGGCGCCGTCCCGCCGCGGACCTGCCCCGGGTCGAGTACGTCGAGACCGCCACGGAGCCCGCGGTGATCCGCCGGCTCGAGGAGGGCGGGGTGGACCTCGCGATCCTCGACGGCGAGGCCGTGCCGTCCGGCGGCATGGGCATCGCCAAGCGGATGAAGACCGAGATCTACCAGGCGCCGCCGGTGCTGCTGATCATCGGCCGCCCCCAGGACGCGTGGCTGGCCACCTGGTCGCAGGCCGAGGCCGTGGTGCCGCACCCGATCGACCCGGTGGTGCTGGCCCGCACCGCGGCGTCCCTGCTGCGTCCCCGCCTGGCCGTCACCGGCAACTGACGCGGCGCCCGGAGGCGGCCTGGCTAGGGTTTCGGCCGTGACGACCTCCTCGGACGACCCGCGCGCCTGGGCCGACCTCACCGCCGCCCTGCTGCGCCGCGAGGACCTCTCCGCCGACGACGCCGCGTGGGCCATGGGCCGCGTGATGTCCGGCGACGCCACCCCGGTGCAGCTCGCCGGCTTCCTGGTCGCGCTGCGGGCCAAGGGCGAGACCGCCCCCGAGGTGGCCGGGCTGGTCTCGGCGATGCTGGCCCACGCCTCGTCCGTCACGGTCCCGGCCTCGGTCGGGGCCCTGGTCGACACCTGCGGCACCGGCGGCGACCGCTCCAACACCGTCAACATCTCCACCATGTCGGCGGTGGTGGTGGCCGCCACCGGGGCCCCCGTGGTCAAGCACGGCAACCGCGCGGCGAGCTCGGCGGCGGGCTCGGCCGACGTCCTGGAGGCCCTCGGCGTCACGGTGGACCTGCCCGCCGAGCTCATCGGGCCGTGCGTGGAGCAGGCCGGGATCGCCTTCTGCTTCGCCCCCGTCTTCCACCCCGGGATGCGCCACGCCGCGGTGGCCCGGCGCGAGCTGGGCGTGGGCACCGTGTTCAACGTGCTCGGGCCGCTGGCCAACCCGGCCCGGCCCGCCGCCCAGCTCGTGGGGTGCGCGGACCTGCGGCTGGCCCCGGTGATGGCCGAGGCGCTGCGCAGCCGCGGCACCCGGGCCATCGTCGTGCGCGGCGAGGACGGCCTCGACGAGCTGTCCACCGGCGCGCCCACCCGGGTGTGGGACGCCACCGGTGCCGCGGTCGTGGAGTCGGTGGTCGACGCCGCCGACCTCGGGATCGCCCGGTGCGCGCCGGAGGCGCTGCGCGGCCGGGACGCGGACTACAACGCCGCGGTGGCCCGCGCCGTCCTCGGCGGCGAGCGCTCCGCGGCCCTCGACCCGGTGCGCGACGCCGTGCTGCTCGGTGCCGCGGCCGCCCTGGTGGCGCACGACGCGGCGGCCGGCGACCCCGGCCCGGGGAGCGCCGGCGACCGGATCGCGGCGGCCCTGCCGCGCGCGGCGCAGGCGGTCGACGACGGCGCCGCCGGGGCGGTGCTGGCACGCTGGATCGAGGTGTCCGGCCGGCTCGCCGGCCGCTGACCGCCGGACGTCCCCGCGCCCGGCTCCGCCGGACGTGGGCGGCGTCAGTCCAGGCCGATGGAGAACGCGGCCTCGAGGTCGTGGCGGCTGTAGGTGCGGAACGCGATGTGCGTCTCGGTCTCCGCGATGCCCTCCACGCGGGCGATCCCGTCGGTGACCACGGCGCTGACGTCCTCGAGGGCCCGCACCCGCACCAGCGCCACGAGGTCGAGGTCGCCGGTCACGGAGTAGACCTCGCTCACGCCGTCGATACCGGCGACGGTCTCGGCGACGTCGTTGACGGCGTGCAGCTCGGTGCGGATGAACACGAGAGCGGTGACCATGGCGTCACCCTAGGCCCGGGTCAGCCCGCGGGGCGCAGGCTGTGCGCGGCGGGCAGGCGCAGCACGTCGGTGCGGGCCGCCGCCGCGAGCCGGGCGAGCAGCCCCGCGGCCCCGTGCGCGGGCAGCGCCCAGGGCGTCGCCCGGGCCTGGGGCACCAGGCGCACGCCGTCGCTCTCGAGCCAGCGCAGGATGCGGGTGGTCTCCTCCACGAGCGCGGCCGGCGCCGGGCCCGCACCGGCGGCGACGTCCTCGCTGGTGGCCAGCAGCGCGTCGACGACCGGGCGGGGGTCGACGCCGGGCGGCACCGACGCCGCACCTGCGAGCCGGCCGTGGCGCACGACGTGCACCTCCCAGCCGCCGTCGGCCACCGGCCGTGCGGCGACGAGCTGCGCGTGGGCGGCGAGGGCGGAGATCTCCTGGGCCGTCGCCGCGCCGCGGGCGAAGGCCTCGAGCCGGTCGCGCCACTGCGCCGCCTCCTCGTAGCGCAGGTCCGCCGCGAGGGTGCGCAGCCGCGCCAGCAGCGCGGCCTCCACGGCGCGGACGTCGTCGAGCAGCGCGTGCCGGGCCGCCTCCACGAGCGGGGCGTAGCCGGCGACGTCGACCGCCCCGACGCAGGGCGCTGCGCAGCGTCCCATCTCGGCCAGGGCGCACGCCGACGACGTGCGCGTGGGGGAGATGCGGTCGGTGCAGGTGCGCAGCCCGATCGCGGCCTGCAGCGCCTCGACGGCCTCGCCCGCGGTGCGGCGGGACCGGAAGGGGCCGAGGTAGGCCGCGCCGGACGCGGCGTCGTCGCGCACCCGGCGCACCACGGACAGCCGCGGGAACGGCTCGGCGGTGAGCTTGACCCACACCGCCCGCTCGGGGTTGCGGCTGCGCCGGTTGTAGCGCGGGGCGAGCTCGGCGATCAGGCGCAGCTCGCGCACCTCCGCCTCGAGCGGGGTCGCGCAGGGGATCGCGTCGACGCGCTCGGCGATCCCGACCATCTCGGCCATGCGGGTGCGCTTCTCCGACGCGGTGAAGTAGGTGCGCACCCGCGAGCGGATGCGCCCGGACTTGCCGACGTACAGCGCCCGGCCCTGCGAGTCGCGGAAGACGTAGACGCCGGGGGAGTCCGGCAGCCCCTCGGCGAGGTGGCGCTTGCGGCGCTGCGACGGGCTGACCCGCGAGGTGTAGGTGGCGAGGTCCTCGAGGGAGTGGACGCCGAGGCTGCCCACGCGCTCGATGAGGCCGTGCAGCACGTCGACGGTGGCGCGGGCGTCCGACAGGGCGCGGTGGTCCGGCACGGTGGAGGCGCGGAAGTGCTGCGCGAGGGTGCCGAGCTTGCAGTTGCGCACCTCGTCGCGCAGCAGGACGGCGCGGGCCAGGCGGGCGGTGTCGACGACGGTGTGCTCCGGCCAGGGCCGGCCGAGCCGGGCGCAGGCGCCCTTGAGGAAGGAGACGTCGTAGGGCGCGTTGTGCGCGACGAGCACCGACCCCGCGGCGAAGTCCAGGAACGCCGGAACCGCGGCGCCGAGCGGCGGCGCGTCGACGAGCATCGCGTCGGTGATGCCGGTGAGCAGCGCGATGAACGGCGGCACGGACACCCCCGGCTGCACGAGGGTCTGGAACTCGCCGAGCACCTCGCCGCCGCGCACCTTGACCGCCCCGATCTCGGTGATGCCGGCCTCCGAGGGCGTGCCGCCGGTGGTCTCGAGGTCGACGACGACGAACGTGACCTCCGGCAGCGGCGTGCCGAGGTCGTCGAAGGTGGGCTGCGCGGGCCGCCGGCGGGCGAGGTGCTCCGGCTCCACCCGGGTCGCGGCGACCGGCCGCGCGGCTGGGCCGGGCCGTGGCGCGTCGAGCCCCGGGAGGGCGTCGTAGCTGCGGCCCGTGCGCCGGCCGGCGACGTGCACGAGCGACGCCGGGGTGGGGACGTGCGGGCTCACGTCGTCGACGGTAGGCGGGGGGTGCGACGGCGCCGGTGAGGCGCGCCGCCGTAGGGTCGGGGCGCCGGACGCCACCCCGCGGCCGGCGTGCAGCCTGGTACCGCCGACGAGGAGCGAGCTGTGGCCGTCGTCCTTCCCGATGCCCGGAGCCGCTGGCGCTGCTCGCGCTGCGGCAACCTCACGCGCTTCGACGTCGTGCGCTCGAGCCGGGTCCGCGAGTTCTGGCACCTCGACCTCGGCGGCGAGGCGGCGGTCGAGGAGACCGAGGTCGTGAGCGAGGCCGTCGAGTCCGTCTCGTGCCGCTGGTGCGGGGCCGACGGCGACGCGGTCGAGGTCGTGCCGCGCCCCGAGGCGGGCGGCCCGTCCGAGGACCCGACGGCGGACGCGGGCTGACGTGCCGGCGGCCGAGCCGGGCGCCCCGCTGGCCGGGGTCCGCGTCGTCGACCTCACCCGGCTGCTGCCCGGGGCGTTCGCGACCTCGCTGCTCGTCGGGCTCGGGGCCGACGTGGTCAAGGTGGAGGACCCGCGCGGTGGCGACGGGCTGCGCGTCACCCCGCCGTTCACGGAGTCCGGGGAGTCCGGGGTCTTCGTCGCGCTGTGCCACGGCAAGCGCTCGGTGACCCTCGACCTCAAGAGCGCGGCCGGGCGCGAGGCGTTCCTCGCCCTCGTGGCGAGCGCGGACGTCCTGCTCGACTCGTTCCGCCCTGGCGTGCTCGACCGGCTCGGGCTGGGCGCCGAGGCGCTCGCCGCCGCGAACGGCGCGCTCGTGCACGTGTCGCTGACGGCGTACGGCGACGGCGGGCGCGCCGCGCTGCCCGGCCACGACCTCAACGCGCTGTCCTACGCCGGGGTGCTCGGGCTCTCGCGCGGCCCGGACGGCATGCCCCCGCTCCCGCCGGTGCCGGTCGCGGACTTCGCGACCGGCCTGCACGCGGCGCTCGCGGCGGTGAGCGGGCTGCGCTCGGCCGCTGGCGGCACCGGGTTCCGCGCCGACGTCACGATGGTCGACTCCGCGCTGTCGTTCACCCCCATGGCGCAGGGCGCCGTCGTCGCCACGGGCGCCCCGCCCCCGGTGCCCGACGCGCTCACCGGCGGCCTGGGCTGCTACGGCGTCTACCGCTGCGCCGACGGCCTCGAGCTGGCGGTGGGGGCGCTCGAGCCGCAGTTCTTCGCGCGGATCGCGGAGCTCGTGGGCGAGCCCGACCTGGCCGCGGCGCAGTACGACGTCGCCGGGCAGGACGCCCTGCACGGGCGGCTCGTCGCCCTGTTCGCGGGCCGGCCCCGCCAGGACTGGCTCGACCTGCTCGAGCACGACCACACCTGCGTGAGCCCCGTGCGCACGGTGGCCGACGCCCTGGCCGACCCGGACCTGCGTGCCCGTGGCGTCACCGTGGACGTCCCCCTCGCCGACGGGTCCACGGCGGTGGTGGGGCGCTCCGCCGCCTGGGCGCCGGCGCCGCCGGCCCCCTCGCGCGCGCCGGGGCTGGGCGAGCACACCGACGAGGTGCTCGGCGCCCTCGGCGTCGACCTGGCCGCGCTGCGCGCCGCGGGCGCCACGGCCTGAGCGCACCGGCGCGGGTGCGGCCTGTCGGACGCGCTGTCGGACCCCCGACCTAGCGTCGTCGGCAGGTGGTCCGGGACGGCCCGGACCCGAGCGTCGAGCCGAGGTGCCCATGATCGTCGACTGCGACACCTGCGTGGCGCGCGGTCCCGCGTGCGGCGACTGCGTCGTCACCTTCCTGCTCGGTCCGCCGGACGCGCTGCTGGTCGACGGCGGCCTGCCCGGCGAGGAGGTCGCCGCGCTGGCGGTGCTCGCCGAGTCCGGTCTCGTCCCGCCACTGCGCCTGCTCACCGGCGACGCGCCGGACGCGGGTGCCCACGGCTCGCCGGGCGAGCCCGCCGCGCCGGGGTCACCGGCCGCGGGGGAGACGGCGGGACCGAGCCCGCGCCCCGGCCGGGCGCGCCGCGCCGCGGACGCGGGACGGGCCGCCGGCTGAGCGGTTGCCCCGGCGCACGGGGGTCGCGGCGCGGCGCACCCGGCGGGGTGGTCGGAGAGTAGTCGCCCGGACACGGTCCGAAATCACCTCGTCCTGTCGCCCGTGACACCCGGGACGCGGTCACGGATCGATCACGGAGACATGACGAGCAGATGTCGGCCAGACGGCGTGACGGCGACGGATCTCCTGGTAGGGTCCCCGGCAGGTGGTCGCGAGGCGCTGTCAGCCGACGGCAGCGACCACCCCGCAGAGTTCGTCGTGAGCCCCCCCGCCAGGAGGGCTCGCACGGAGCCGGGGACCCAACTTCCCCTGGGGCGAATCCGCGGTGAGGACCGGTGCACGACGTCGGCCGGACCCGAGCCGTGGTAGGGCGATCTTCCCGCCCGAGCCCGTCAGCTCACCCGGTATGCGGTACGGGAGAGGGAGGCCGCCTTCGTGGCGACCAGGACGTCGGCGCTCGTGCGCCTGCGTGGGATCCGCCGGATCCGCGTGCTCGTGCCCCTGACCGTGTGTGCGGTCGTCGTCGGGGGCGGTATCGGTGCCTCGGCCATCGGGTCGTCGGCCACCGCCGCGCCCACCGCGACCATCGCCCAGGTCGAGGACCAGATCCTCGCGTTGCAGCGCGAGGCGGCCGACGCCGCCGACGCGTGGGACGCCGCACGCGCCCACCAGGCCGAGATCGCCCAGAAGATCGCCGTGCTCAAGCTGCGCATCGCCGCCGCGGAGAAGGCCTACGGCCAGGTCGCGACCGCCGTCGACGCGATGGCGCGCACCGCCTACGCCACCGGCGGCATCGACCCCGGGCTCCAGGCCCTGCTGGCCGACAACCCCCAGCAGTTCCTCGACCAGACCGCCGACCTCGACCAGATCGCCCGGTCGCAGGGCACCTCGCTGCGCCGCACCGAGGCTGCGCGGGTGCGGCTGGCCCAGCTCAAGCTCCAGCTCGCCCAGCAGCAGGTGGCCGCCGACTCGGCGGCCGCGGACGCGAAGGCGCAGAAGCAGAAGGTCGACGACAAGCTCGCCGCCGCTCAGGCGCTGCTGTCCTCGCTCAAGGCCGACGAGCGGGCCCGGCTGGCCAAGATCGCCGCCGCCAAGCGCGCGGCCGACGCCAAGGCCGCCGCCGCGGCGCAGGCGCGGGCCGCCGCCTCCGTGCAGCACACCTCCAGCTCCAGCTCCAGCTCGAGCTCGAGCTCGCACTCGCGCGGCAGCTCGGGCGGCAGCAGCAGCGGCAGCGACTCCGGCAGCAGCGGGTCGTCGTCGGGCTCGGAGTCGAGCCGGGCGCGCATCGCGGTGCAGTACGCGCTGTCCAAGGTGGGGCACTCCTACGTGGCCGGCGGTGCCGGTCCGAGCGTGTTCGACTGCTCCGGGCTCACGATGGCCGCCTACCGCGCCGCCGGCGTCTCGCTGCCGCACTACTCCTACGCGCAGTACGGCGTCACCCGGCACATCAGCCGCAGCGAGCTGCGCCCGGGCGACCTGCTCTTCTACTTCGGCTACGGCGCGCACCACGTCGCCATGTACATCGGCGGCGGCATGATGGTGAGCGCCTCCAACCCCGGCGCCGGCGTGGAGATCATCGCCGCCTGGGGGCCGTGGTACGGCGAGCGCTACTCGGGTGCGGGCCGCGTGGCCTGACCGCAGCGACGCACCTACGAGTGCCCGGGCGCGAAGCGCCCGGGCACTCGTGCGTCCGGGGCCGGCCTCCCCGCGGGGGTCGTGCAGGCGTGCTGCAGGGGCGGGCGAACGGGTCCGCCGCTGCCGTGAGCGCGACCCGCGCCCCGGCGGGGCATCGGACGAGCGGCCCGCCGACCCGTCCGGACCGGTGATGACCGGCAGGCGCCGGCCGCTTACGGTGGGTGCGTGAGCGACCCGGGGGACGACGTCGGCCACGGCCCGCAGCCGCCGGGCCCGCAGCCGGCGGTCGTCGTGCACGGCCCGCCCCCCGCACCGCCCGCGCCGCCCCTGGTTTCGCTGCTGCCCGCGCCCACGCCGGGGGCCGCCGTCGCGCTCCCGCCCCCGACGGTCCAGGCCGCGGCTCCTCCGCCGGCCGGCCGCACGCCGTTCCCGCCGCCGCCCGTTCCCCAGCCCGCCGGGCTGCCGCCGCGCAGCAGCGTGGCGCTGCTCGTCGCCACGGTCGCTCTCGTGGTGAGCCTGATCGCCGGGCTCGTCGTCGCGGTCCCCGCGATCGTGGGCACCGCGGGCAGGTGGTCGGCCGCCGGGCTGGGCACCGGCCCGGCCGGCGCCACCACCCACGGCACCGAGGACTCGGCGCGCACCGCGGCGATCGGCACCGTGCTCGACGCCCGCGGCACGGCGGTCGTGCACGACGACCTGCGCGGCTGGAAGGCCACCCAGACCTCCTACGCGACGGCGCCGGCGTTCTCGCGGCTGCGCGCGCTCCCCATCACCCGCTGGCGCTACGAGGTGCGCTCCGACGTCGCCACGGCGCCGGACGTCGACTCGCTGCTCGTCGACGTGCACATGCGGCTGTCGGTCGACACCGCCGACGCGATCGTCAGCGAGCGGATGACCTTGCAGCACACGGCGTCGGGCTGGCTGGTGTCGCACGAGTCGAGCGACTCCCAGCGCCTCCAGCCGTGGGACCTCGGCGACCTCTCGGTGGTCGCGGGACCGCACAGCCTGGTGATCGGGATCGACCAGCGGCCGGAGGTGCTCCAGCGGTACGCCGACATCGCCGACGCCGTCACCCCGGACGTCACGGCCATCTGGGGCACCGACTGGAACCAGCACCCGGTCGTCATCGTGCCGAAGTCGCTCGACCAGCTCGCGCGGGCGCTGTCGCAGAGCGACACCTTCCTCACCGACTTCGCCGCGGTCACCACGGGGGAGAGCAAGGGCGCCCCGCCGTCGCGCACGGCCTTCCGGGTGTGGACCAACACCGTCGGTCTCTCGGACGTGAGCACGCTGGGGCGCGAGGTGGTGCTGCGCCACGAGATCACCCACGTCGCGACCGCGGCCCCGGCCACGCCCGGCGTGCCGCTGTGGCTGGAGGAGGGCTTCGCCGAGTACGTCGGGTACTCCGGCACCGGCATCCCCGAGCGCTCGGCCTGGTCGGAGCTGGTGACCGCGGTCCGCAAGGGCAAGGCGCCGACGTCGCTGCCCACGGACGCGCAGTTCCACCACGGGGCCATCGACCTGGCCTACGAGTCGTCTGACCTCGCCTGCCGGATGGTCGCGGACACCTACGGGCAGGCCGCGCTGGTGAAGCTCTACCGGGCGGTCCGCTCGGGCACCGGCACGCCGGCCGAGAACCTCGACCACGCCCTGCGCGAGGTGACCGGCAAGGGCACCCCCGCGTTCGTCATCGCGTGGCGCGCCCGCATGGCCGCGCTGCGCTGAGGCGCCGGCGCGATCGGGGACGATGGCCCGGTGCCCGTGCTGCTCCCGCTCGTCGTGCTCGTGCTTGGCGTCGTGCTGCTCGCGGTGGTGACCGTGCGCGCCGTGCCCGCCCAGCCGGTGCCCCCGGTGGGTGACGACGACCTCGCGCGCGACTTCACCGACTCCGAGCGGGCCCGCGAGCGCGCGTTCCGGCGTCGCGTGCGTCCGTGGGGGCTGCTCGCGGCGGCGCTGGACGTGCTGGTGCCGACCGCGCTCGTGCTGACCGGTGCCGTGCGCGGGGTGGTCGACTCCGTCGACGGGCCGTGGTGGCTCCAGGTGCTCCTGGCCACGACTCTCGTGCTCGCCGTCACGCGGCTGACCACGCTGCCCGGCTCGGTCGCCGTGCGCCGGGCGTCGGTCGCCTACGGCCTGGCCACCGGCAGCTGGCGGCGCTGGGCCCGCGACGTGCTGGTCTCCTTCGCCCTCGCCTGGGTGCTGGTCGGGCTGGCACTGCTGGGCTGGCTGCTGGCCGTGCGCTGGTGGCCGGACTCGTGGTGGTGGCCGGTCGCGCTCGTCGCGGCGGGGCTCGTCGTCGCGCTGTCGTTCCTGCTCCCCGTGGTGGTGGAGCCGCTCTTCGCCCGGGTGACGCCGATGCCCGACGGCGACCTGCGCCGCGACCTGCTCGCGCTCGCCGCGGCCGACGGCGTCGCGGTGCGCGACGTGCTGGTGGCCGACGCCTCACGGCGCACGACGGCGCTCAACGCGTACGTGTCCGGCCTGGGCGCCACCCGTCGCATCGTCGTGCACGACACGCTGCTGGACCGGGGACGCGACGACGAGGTGCGCGCCGTTGTGGCGCACGAGCTCGGTCACGTGGTCGCGCACGACGTCCGCACCGGAACCTTGCTGGGCGCCGGCGGCGCGGCGCTCGGGGTGGTGGGCGCGGCGGTGCTGCTCGCGTGGCCGGCGCTGCTCGACCTCGCCCACGTGACGGGCGCCGACGACCCGGCCGTGGTGGGCCTGCTGCTGGCGGCGGGCGCCTGGGCCGGGCTGCTCGGCGCGCCCGTGCAGAACGCGGTGTCGCGCCGGGTGGAGCGCCGGGCCGACCTGCACTGCCTCGGGCTCGCGGCCGACCCGCTCACCGTAGCGCGGATGCACCGGTCGCTGGCCGTGGTGAACATCGCGGCGCTGCGCCCGCCGCGACTGCTGCACCTGTGGTTCGGCACCCACCCGACCTCGCCCGAACGGATCGCCACCGCCCGCGCCTGGGCCCGCGCCCAGGGTCGCGACGAGATCCCCGCCCTCGTGGTCGACGCGGGCTGACTCAGCAGTCGGTCGTGCCGGCGGCGGTGTCCCAGGCGGTGCACGCGCTGGTGTAGTTCGTGCTCGTCAGCCGGCCGAGGGTGAAGACCACGGCGACGATCACGCCGGCGATGGCGGCGACGAGCAGCGCGTACTCGACGGCGGAGGCACCGTGGTCGCCCGAGCGCGATCGCAGGAGCGCGAGGCGGCGGGTGCGCGTGGCGCGCAACTTCGTGGTCATGGTCCCCATCCAGGAAACGGAGGAGGGCTGCCGGGGTCGACCCGCGGCAGCCCTCCTCCCGAGCCTCAGCAGTTGGTCTGGGTCTGGTTCTGGCTGATGGTGTCGCAGGTGCTCTGGAACGCGGCCTTGACCTTCGTGCCGAGCACGAAGACGACGGCGACGATGACCGCGGCGATGGCGGCCACGAGGAGGCCGTACTCGACGGCGGACGCGCCCTCGTCGCGGCGCAGGGTGGTGCGGATGCGAGTGATCATGGGGTGCCCCTCCAGTTGTCGTGTCCCCGTGTTCGCGCGGGGCATCGGGACAACTGTGGCAGCGGAGAGTGACGACGTGATCGGACGAGAGGGCGGATCAGGTCGGTCGTGCGTGCGTAACAGGGTCGACCGAACGGTCGACTGGGCCCCGATCCGGTTACGGTCCGCTCTCCTCGCGCTTGAGCAGGCCCAGCTTGAGGGCGGTCATGAGCGCCTGGGCGCGGTTGCCCGCGCCGAGCTTCTCGTAGAGCTTGCTGATGTGGGTCTTGGTGGTCGACTCGCTGATGTAGAGCTGCCGGCTGATCTGCGCCACGCCGAGCCCGTCGGCGAGCAGCCCGAGCACCTCGCGCTCGCGCGGGCTCAGCTGCGGGCCGCTCGGGGACAGCTTGCGCTTCATGGCGTCGCCGAGCCCGTCGGCGGTGAACGAGCGGGGCGTGCTGGCCGCGTGGCGCGCGGCCGCGACGACGTCCTCCGAGGGCGCGTTCTTGGGCACGAACGCCGAGGCGCCCGCCTCGAGGGCCTCGAACAGCTGGTCGTCGCCGGCGTACATCGTGAGGATCACGATGCCGATCTCGGAGTTGTCCGCCCGCACCTTGCGGCAAGCCTCGAGGCCGTTGCCGTCGGGCAGGCGCACGTCGAGGATCACGACGTCGGGGGAGAGCAGGCTCAGCAGCCGGCGCGCGTCGGCGAGGGTGGAGGCCTCGCCCACGACCTCGAAGTCGCCGTCGCGCTCGAAGGCGCGCCGCAGACCCTGGCGGATGAGCTCGTGGTCGTCCACCAGGAGCACGCTGATCGGCACCGAGGACCCCCCTTCAGCCGACTCGTCGGAAGGATCATGCCACGCGGGTCGGCTCCGGAGCGTGACACCCCGGTCAGTCGCGCGCCGCGACCTCCACCTCGCGGGGCCGCGGAGCAGCACCGAGAGTGACCTCGACGACGGTGCCCCCGCCCACCCGGTTGCGCACGGTCAGGGCCGCGCCGAGCCGCGAGGCCCGCTCGCGCATGATCTCCAGGCCGAAGGAGTCCGCCCGGGGCTGGCCGAGCCCGCGGCCGTCGTCGGCGATGCGCAGGAACGCCCGCGGCGGGTCCACCCGGCAGGTGACCCACAGGTTGCGCGCCCGTGCGTGCTTGCGGGCGTTGGTGATGGCCTCCTGCGCCACCCGCAGCAGCTCGGTCTCCGCCTCGATGGGCAGCCGGTAGGCCGACTCGTCGAGCACGAGGTGCACCGTGAGGCCCGCCCCGGTGCCCACCGAGCGCACGTAGCTGGTGAGCGCGGCGCCGAGGCCCGAGGCCGGCTGCACGTCGCTGCGCAGGTCGAAGATCGACAGCCGCAGCTCGTCGACGATGCGGGTGAGCTCGCGCCGCAGCGTCATCAGGTCCTCGGTGGCCCGCTCGTCGAGCGGCTGGTGCAGCAGGTCGTCGACGACGTAGCCCAGCGAGGCGACCTCCTGCGCCACGCCGTCGTGGATCTCCCGGGCGAGGCGGCGGCGCTCCTCGACGGTGGCCAGGGCGCGTACCTCGGAGAACAGCTGGCCGGTGTCGATGCGCAGGGCGGCGTCGTCGGCCAGGGCCTGGGCCCGGGAGAGGCTGCGCGCCGACCACGGGCCACCGTGGCGCTCGATGCCGATGAGGCCCACCCGGCGGTCGCCGAGTCGCAGCGCCAGCACGGCCGAGTGCCCGGCCGACGGGTCGCTGAACGTGCCGGTCTGCTGCACCACCTGACCGGTCTGCCACACCTTGCCCCAGATGCCCTCGTCCGGGCTGGGCAGCCACTCCACGTGGTCGGTGCCGCCGTAGGCCAGGGGCATGAGCACCCCGCCCTCCGAGCGTGCGTAGAGGGCGGCCCGGTCGAAGTGCAGGTCGGCGCTCATCGTGGAGAGCACCTGCTGGGCCAGCGCCACCTCGTCGAGGCCGGTGGGCAGCGCGCGGGCCACGTCGCGCAGCCGGGTGAGCAGCCGGTGCGCGGCCACGTAGGTGGAGTTGGCCTGGCCCTCGCGTGTGTTGACCGCCCGGGCCCACGCGCCGACCAGCCCGGTAGCCAGCCCGAGCCCGACCCACTCCGCGATGCTCGAGCTGGACTCGTTGAGGGCCCCGGCGTCGAGCTGGGTCAGGATGAGCACCAGCAGCGAGAGCACCGAGGCCGTGAGCGCCGACGCCGCCCCGAGCAGCAGGCCGGCGGCCAGCGGCGGGACCACCAGGTAGGGCAGCAGCGTCTCGGGCAGGCCGGTCCCGGTCAGGTGGTCGGCGGTGAGCCCGATGATCGCGGCAGCGGCGGCAGCCTCCACGAAGGGCTTGCCGGCCCGGAGGAACTCCAGCGGGATCGGGATGCTCATGAGGAGCGCGAGCAGCACCATGAGCGCCATGGCGACCGGGGTCTTGGCCGAGTTCAGGAAGTAGAGGAGGCCGCACAGCGCGAGGACCCCCACCCTCACGACGGTGACGATGGCCTCGGCCGGATCGGTGGACGCCCGGATCCGCCCGATCGCCGAATGACTGCTCACGAGGACTGACGGTGGCACACCGGGGCGCCCGCGCGCACGTCACACGCCCGGCCGGGCCGCCGGCCGGTTCCGTGCGCGGCCCTGCCGGACTACTCGGTGAAGACGCGCGAGTCGACCAGCTGCTCGGCCACGAGCTGCCCCTGCCGCTCGTAGCGCGCCTGGTCGAAGCGCTTGCGGAACTCCATGTCGACGCCGGCCATGCCCCCGCGGTTCTTCTCGATCGTGAGGACGGCGTAGTTGCGGAAGCGCTCGGTGTTGCCCGCGCCGTACACCAGGTGGTGGCGGGCTACCACGTCGTACTTCTCGTTGAGCACCAGCACGGTGTCGGCCTCGTAGGCCAGCGCCGAGGCGCCGCGCAGGTGCTGGGTGCGCAGGCGACGGCCGTCGGCGATGCCGGCGGCGTCGCTCGCGGAGATGGCGAGCACCGGGGCGGCCACGGTGAGCGCGAGGTCCTTGAGCTCGCCGGACACCCGGGCCATGCGGTGCTCCTCGTCGCCCTGGGCGAGGTCGACCGCGACCTTCTGGACGTAGTCGACGATCACCAGCGGGGGCGCGCCGGTGCGCTCGATCACCGCGCGCACCGCCTCGGCGATGTCCGGGATGGCGGTGCGCACGCCGCCGCGCAGGACGAAGAGCCGGTCGAGGTCCGCGGAGACGGCGGCGAGCGCCTCGGCGCCGCCGGGGGTCTCGGCGAGCTTGTCCGACAGCGACGCGGCGCTGCCGTCGCCCTCGATGAGGCCGCGGACCGCCTTGAGCGACACGGCGTCCCGGCCGGCGCGCTCACCGGCCTCCGCCGCGAGGAGGCGCTCGAGCACGCTGACGGCGTCGTGCTCGTAGGACACGTACACCACGGGCCGGCCGGCCGCGAGGGCCCGGCGGGCCACCTGGAGCGCGAACGTCGTCTTGCCGAGCCCCTGCGGGCCGCCGAGCAGGGTGAGCTCGCCGGGTCGCAGGCCCCCGGAGAGGAAGCTGTCGAGCGGCTCGAAGCCGGTGGCCCAGGGCCGCAGCGACGCCGAGCCGTCGGTGCGCAGCCGCGAGTCCGTGGCCGCGAGGACGTCGGAGAGCCGTGCGAGCCGGAACGCGTCGACGGTGTCGTCTGCCATGCGGGGCCCCACCTCAGAGTCGGGAGAAGGACGCGATGATCTGGATCGCCGCCGGCCCGAGGATGACGATGAACAGGGCCGGCATGATGCAGAAGATGAGCGGGAAGAGGATCTTCACCGGCACCTTCTGCGCCAGTTCCTCGGCACGCTGCGAGCGGCGGATGCGCATCTCGCGGGCCTGCACGCGCAGCACATTGGCCACCGGGATGCCGAAGCTGTCGGCCTGCACCATCGAGGTGATGAACCCGCGCAGCTCCGCGACGTCGGTGCGGTCCGACAGCGCGCGCATCGCGTCGGCGCGGCCGGTGCCGAGCTGCATCTCCTGGAGCACGCGGAAGAACTCCTCGGCCAGCGGCCCCTCGGTGTTGCGCGCCACCTGGGAGAGCGCGGCGTCGAAGCCCAGCCCGGCCTCCACCGAGATCACGAGAAGGTCGAGGGCGTCGGGCAGGTCGCGCCGGATGCGCTCGGACCGCCCGTAGGCGATCTGGTAGAGCACCAGGTTCGGCGTGAACAGCCCGAGCGCCGCGAGCCCGATGCCCAGGATCAGCGCCCAGAGCAGGCTGCCGAGCAGCAGCGGGACGAGCACGCCCACGGCGGCGCCCACCAGGAGGCCGAGCATCTTGAAGGCGAGCACGCGGTCGGTGTCCCAGCCCGCGGGGTTGCCGGCCAGGTCGAGCTTGCGGCGCAGCCGAGCGGACTGGTCGGCCGGGGTGAAGCGGCGCCCCAGCGCGGTGAGCCGGGCGAAGAAGGGGCCGGTCACCCGCTCGTTGAAGGGCCGGTCGAGCTCGCGCCTCATCGGGTCCGGCGCGGCGCTGATCGCCTCCACCGCGGCGAGCGAGCGGGCCACCCCGGAGCGCTCCCCGCCGACGAACGTGACGGCCACCGCCGCGACGAGGCCGACGAAGATCGCCGCGAGCCCGGCGTAGAGGAACCAGCTGGTCACGATCACACCTCCACCCGGACGACCTTGCGGAGCCAGACCGCGCCGACGGCCAGGAGCAGAACGCCGACCACGATCATCACCACGCCGAGCGGGGTGGTGACCAGCAGGCCGATGTACTCGGGCCGCACGAGCACGAGGTAGACGATGAACACCAGGGGCAGGCCGCCGAGCACCCAGGCGGAGAGCCGGCCCTCGGCGGAGAGCACCTGCACCTGGCGGCGCAGCCGCTCGCGTTCGCGCATCGTTGCAGACACCTGCGCCAGCACCTCGGCCAGGTTGCCGCCCACCTCGCGCTGGATCCTGATGGCCATCACGACCCACCCGAAGTCGACCGAACCCATGCGCTGCGCGACCGTCTCCAGCGCGTCCTCGATCGGCACGCCCAGACGGGCCTCGACGATCGCCCGGTTGAGCTCGCTGGCCATCGGGCCGCTCGCCTCGCGCGTGACGGAGTCGACCGCCTGGGGGAGCGAGTGGCCGGCGGCCAGCGCGCCGCTGAGCAGCTGGAGGGTGTCGGGCAGCGCGGCGGCGAAGGCCGCCTTGCGCCGGTGCTCCTTCATCGAGAGGTAGACGAACGGCAGCAGCGTGCCGAGCGCCAGGCCGACCAGCGTCGCGAGCAGCGCGAACCCGCTGATCAGCGTGAACAGCGTCGCCGCGCCGATGGCGATGCCGAGGTGGATCAGCGTCCACTCGGCCGGCCGCAGCGGCAGGCCGGCGGCGTCGAGCATCGCGCCGAGCCCGGTGTCGATGTCGCGGCGCTGCACCACGCGGCCCGCGAGCTCCACCGCCGAGCGCGCCACGGCGCTCGAACCCGCTGCGCCCGACGTCGGTGCCGCGGGCCGGGCGTCCTCCGGGCGCGCGCCCAGGGAGTAGCGGGCCAGCCGGCGCCGCACGCGCCCGCGCGTGCTGTTCTCGCGGTCGCTGGCCACGAGCGCCACCGCCAGCACGGTGAACAGCCCGAGGGCGACGAGGCCGAGGGCCACCGGCAGGAACCAGGGCTCCGTGGTGAGGCCGGGGTCCGGGGCGGCGACCGGCTGCGGGCCGGAGGACGCGGCGGCGTCGCCGGTCGGGCCGCTCGTGGCGGCCGCGGGCATGATGAACACGCCCGCGTCGCCGATGGTCTGGCCGCCGGCCTGGGCCGACACGGTCATGTTCTTGGAGGTGCCCGCCACGTTCGGCGGCACGGTGACGTCGACGACCACCTGCGTGGCCTGGCTCTTGGCCACGGCGGCGAACGCCGACGCGAGCTGCGCGGCGTCGTTGGTGGCCACCACGGTGCCCTGGCCCGCGGTGGTGAGCGCCCGCAGCGCGGCCACCTGCGCCTTGTCCGTGCCGAGCGACACGGCGTCGACCGTGGCGCCGGACTTCGCGACGTCGGCGGTGGCCTGCGCCAGGGTGGTGCGGCTGCCCTCGTCGGTGCCGTCGGTGAGCAGCAGCTGGTTGCGCACCCCGTTCGTGCCGAGCGTGCGGTCGGCCAGCACGACGGCGTCGTAGAGCACCGTGCTGCCGCCGGGCGTGAGGCCGTTGACGGCGCGGAGGACGGCGGTGCGGTCCGTGGTGGGCGCGACGCGCAGCACGGCCTTGTCGCCGAAGGTGATCAGCCCCACCTTCACGTCGCGGGGGACGCTGGCGAGGTAGGCGCGCGCGGCGTCCTGCGCGGCCTGGATGCGGGTGGTGCGGCCGTCCGCCGTCTTCGCCGTCATGCTGCCGCTGACGTCCATCACGAGCAGCGACGTGCGGTCCGGCACGACGGGCGCGACGTCGATCGGCTTCGCGGACGACGGCACGACCTGCCCGTCGATGGTGACGACCACGCTGGCCGGGTTGATCGACGCGGTGCCGGTGGTGTCGGTGGCCGCGAACACGACCGAGAGGTGGCCGTCGGGCTGCGGTGTCGCCGACACGATCCGGCCGTCCGCGGCGTACGCCGGGCCCGCCAGCGCGACGGCGCCCGCGAGCGCGAGCGCGCCGGCGGCCACGCGCGCCAGCACGCGGGTGCTCCTGCCCGTCATGTCACACCCCGAACCGCTCGAAGGCGAAGATCGAGGTGTCGATGTGCAGGCCGTGCGCGGCGAGCTTGTCGAGGAACTTGGGCCGCAGGCCGGTCGAGCGCAGGGTGCCCAGCGGGGCACCCTCGTCGTCGTAGCCGGCCGAGTAGTCGAACACGAAGAGGTCCTGGAGCGTGATGATGTCGCTCTCCATGCCGACGACCTCGGTCACGTGCGTGATGCGGCGTGAACCGTCGCGGAAGCGCGTCTGGTGCACGATGAGGTCGAGCGCCCCGGCCATCTGCTCGCGGATCGCCTTGAGCGGCAGGTCCGCACCGGCCATGAGCACCATGGTCTCGATGCGGGCGAGCGTGTCGCGCGGGCTGTTCGAGTGCGCCGTGCAGATCGACCCGTCGTGGCCGGTGTTCATCGCCTGGAGCATGTCGAGCGCGGCGGCGTCGCGGACCTCGCCGACGACGATGCGGTCCGGGCGCATGCGCAAGGCGTTGCGCACCAGGTCGCGGATGCGCACCTCGCCGCGGCCCTCGATGTTGGGCGGGCGCGACTCGAGGCGGACGACGTGCTCCTGGTGCAGCTGGAGCTCGGCGGCGTCCTCGATGGTGATGATGCGCTCGTCGCCCGGGATGAAGCTGGACAGGACGTTGAGCGTGGTCGTCTTGCCGGCGCCGGTGCCGCCGCTCACCATGACGTTGAGGCGGCCCCGCACGCACTGGGCGAGGAACTCGACCACCGTCGTCGTGACCGTGCCGAAGGACACCAGGTCCTCGGCCTCGAACGCGTCGGTGGCGAACTTGCGGATGGTCAGGGACGGGCCGTCGATCGCCAGGGGCGGCACGACGGCGTTGACGCGGCTGCCGTCGGGCAGGCGCGCGTCGACCATGGGGGAGGACTCGTCGACGCGACGGCCGACGCGGGCGACGATCTTGTCGATCGTGCGGCGCAGGTGCGCGTCGTCGTTGAACCGGCCGTCGGCCGGGTAGAGCCGGCCGGCGCGCTCGACGTAGATCGTCGTGGGGCCGTTGACCATGACCTCCGTGACCTCGGGGTCGCGCAGGAACGGCTCGAGCGGTCCGTAGCCGAGGATGTCGTCGGAGATCTCCTGGGTGAGGCGCGCCCGGTCCACGGAGGTGAGCGGAGCGTCCTCGTGCGCGAGCACCTCCTGGAGCGTCACGCGCACGCGCGACTCGAGCTCGTCCTCGCTCAGCCGCGCGTCGTACAGCTGCGGGCCGAGGCTCTCGAGCAGCTGCGTGTGCACGGCGCGCTTGAGCTCGAGGAACGGGTCGGCGGCCGCGGTGCGGCGCACCCGGGGGCCGTCGTGGTTGTCGGGCTCCGGTGCAGTGCCGGTGCGCCCGCGGCGCGCGAGCGCGAGTCGGTCCGAGAGGCTCACGGGTTCCTCCTCCACCGGCGCGACCGCCGGTCCTTGCGCATGGGTGCCGGGATCGCGTCGTCGGCGTTCGTGCTCATCACGTACTCGTCGAGGAACGCGGTGATCGCGAGGCTCACGGGGTGCTTGGGCTCCTCGGACACCAGCGCCACGCCGCGGTTGGTCGACGCCGGGACGTCCCGGCTCGACGGGATCTGCGCGACGATCGGCGTCTTGAGGGTCTTCTCGACCTCGGCCATGGCCAGGCCGACCTTGGAGTCGGAGCGGTTGATGACGACCTTCAGCCGATCGCGCGGGAACCCGATGAGGTCGAGGGTCTCGAGCGTGAGCTTGAGGTTCTTCAGCGCCGGGATGTCGAGCGTCGCCATGAGCGCGACGACGTCGCTGCGGTCGAAGGCCGCGAGCACGTTGTCGTCGAGCGCGGGCGGGGTGTCGACGATGACGTAGTCGAAGCTCTCGCGCATGAGCTCGAGGATCCGCACCACGAGCGGGGTCGGCACGGCCTCGGCGGCGCTGGGCTCCATGGGCGCGACGAGGGCCTGGAGCCCCGAGCGGTGCGGCGTCATGAGCGACGTCAGCGCCGGGCCGTCGAGGTCGTCGCCCATCGCTGCGGCGTCCGCGATCGTGTGCGTGGGGAACAGCTGGAGCGCGATGGCGACGTCGCCGAAGGACAGGTCGAGGTCCACCAGGGCGACGCTGCCGCGTCCGGCCGCGGCGATCGAGGCCGCCATGTTGGTCGACAGCGTGGTCTTGCCGCAGCCTCCCTTGGCGGAGAACACCGTGACCACCCGGCCGCGCCTCGGGCCGGCGGCGGCGCCCTCGCCGTCCTCGACCGTCTCGCGCAGCCGGCTGGCGATCTCGCGCTGACGCCGCACGGCGGCCGAGAGCCCCGCCAGGTCGCGCTCCTGCACCACCTCGCGGATGCCGGCGCGCAGGGCGTCGGAGAGCACCGCGGTGTCGATGCGCCGGCGCACGAGCACGACGCCGAGGCTCGGGCGGTCCAGCCGCATCTGCTCGGCCAGGGAGAACGCGTCGTGCTGGTCGACGCTCGGGCCGAGCACCACGCAGTCCTCGAACAGGTTGAGCTTGAGGTGCTCGTGGAGCGCGTCCAGGCCGGGCAGCACCTGCGCGTCCGGCCCGAGCGCGCCCTTGATCGACTCCGCGCCCAGCGGGTCGAACTCGACGATGGCGGTCATGTCGGCGCGATCAGCCGAAGAGGTTCTTGGAGGTGACGCCGGGATCGCCCTGGGCCACCTTGGAGTTCTTGTCCTCCAGGGCGAACCAGAGACCGGCGTACTGGGTGGCCGAGACCTTCCCGGAGGCGAAGATGATCTTCTCCGCCTGCTGCTGGCTCACCGCGAGGGTGAGGATCGCGGTGGGGATCTGCTCGGTGTTGCTCGGCTGCGTCTGGTCGCTGCTCGCGGTGGTGCGCGACACCACGGTGGTGGGGCCCACGGCCACGACGGGCACGTGCGTCAGCAGGGCGCGCACGCCGTCCTTGGTGCCGTCCGCGGCGTAGGTGAAGATCGTGACGTTCGACCCGGGGGAGACGAACCCGGCGACGCGCTGCGGGTCGTCGAGCTGCACGGAGACCGCCACGGTGCCGGCCGGGAGCGCGAGGCCGGAGGTCTGCGCCACCGCGCCCCACTGCTGCCCGAGGATCTGCTGGCCGGGGAACACCGGCACGACCGCGACGAGATTGGCGATCGACGAGGCGTCGGACAGGGCGCCGGGCACGACCGTGCTCTGCGGCACCTGCGCCTCCTCGAACGCGCCGTTCGAGGAGGCGGTGGCACCGGTGGTGCCGGTCTCGATCTGGGTCTTGGCGACCAGGACCTTGACCAGCGCCTGGCCCTCCTGGGCGGCGTTCTTCGCGTTCTGCGCGTACAGGAACACCAGGACGGTCCCCAGCGCGGCGATCACCAGCGCGGCGACGAGGAGCAGCGTACGTCGACCCATGAGGACCTCGGCTCGTGCGACCGCGCGGGACGCGGTGCGGATCGGACACCGGGGCACCGGCCCCCCGGGCCCGGTCCCGGCCGCGGTCCCGCGACACCGATCCCGGACCCCGGGGGCGGACCCCCGGCGGAGCGGACACCCGTGGTCTGCTCCCGGTCCATTAGTAGCCCTCCGTGACCGGGACGGAAGATCCAGGCGCGGCGTCGGGACGTTCGGCGGGGTGTTTCATCCGTTCGTATGACGCTCCGTGACTGACGGTGGTCGCAGGACCCTCGGCCTCCGCCGGGCGCCGAACGTCCTTCCGGCGGGCCGTCAGCCGGCCGAGACGGTGGCCACGACGCCGGCGCGGCGCACGTCGTCGGCCCACATCCGCCGCACGCGCAGCCAGGTGGCCGCCGACCACGCGACGAGGGCGACCGTCACCAGCACGGGCAGCAGGGGGCTGTCGCCGAAGGTGGCGAGGGAGAACACCAGGCCGACCAGCGTCGTCACGCCGGCCAGCCGCGCGGAGTAGACGGCCATCGACCCGGGCGGGGCGGGGGTGTCGCGGGCGCTGCGCAGCTCGGCGCGGTGCGGGCGGGTCACCGAGAGCTTGAGGCAGGTGACCACCACGATCGCGACGCAGCTCGCGGACGCGCCGACGGCGCACAGCAGGTCGACGGCGGTCGGCGCGCTGGCCGCGCGCACCGACGAGCCGACCAGCACCAGCGCCACGGCGCCGCCCACGACCTCGAGCACCACGCGCGCCTTGCTGCGCAGCACGAGGGCCGGGTCGTGCGGCATGGTCGCGACCCAGGTGGCCCCCGAGCCGTCCAGGGCCAGGGCGTTGACGCCGAAGAGCAGCGCGGCGCCGGAGGACACCAGCGGGGGCAGCAGCGCGATCGACGACCACGGCAGGCTCGCCACCGCGGCCGCGGCGACCGGCAGCAGCGCCAGGATCACCAGCCCGCGCCGCAGCGGCGGGGAGCGCCACACCGACGCGCGGTCGACGGCCACGAGGGCGGCGAGGGCGGAGTCGCGCTGCGCCCGCCTCCGCACGGGCCGGGCCAGCGGCCCGTCGGTGCCGCGGTCGCCGGGCCGGCGCAGCGCCCAGGCGGCCAGGCGGACGGCGGCGAGGTAGCCCGCCACGGCGACGACGAGGAGCACGGCCACGGTCGGCAGCGCCTCGCTGCGGCCCTGCGCGGCGTCGAGCTCGGAGACCAGGACGCTCACGGTGGGCGCACGGTCGAGCAGGCCGGTCAGCCGGCCGGTGGTCGCGAGCACCGCGCCGTACCCCAGCAGCAGGCCCAGCAGGGTCCACGTGGCCACGCGGCCGCGGCGCGTGCGCCGCACGCCGACGAGGGCCCAGCCCAGGGCGTGGCCCACGGTGGTGCACGCGACGAGGAACAGCACCAGCACACCGAGCGGCGGCAGCGGGCCGAGCTCGCCGCGCACGGCGTACGACGTGGCCCCCACGAGCAGGAACACCTGGAAGTACCAGGCGATGTTCAGCGGCGTGAGCGCCAGCGAGAGCCGCACGATCGTGGGCACCCGCACGGGGTAGGCGACGAGCTCGGACTCGGGGATCAGCTCGGTGCCGCCGCCCGCCGCGAGCGGCGCGATCACCGAGAACAGCGCGAACGCGAGCATCGCCGACGGCAGCAGCGCGCGGACCTCGCCCGTGCGGTCCACCGGCACCCCCGCGCGCAGCAGGTCCTCCGCCGAGGGGCCGGTGCTCACCAGCCGCCCGAGCGGGACGCCGGCCGCCGCGACGGCGAGCGCCACGAGGGTCACCAGCGACACGACGGCCAGCACCAGCAGGCCGGCGCGGACCGCGGGCGAGCGCACCATCCGCCACCGCAGGGCGAACAGCGCCCCGGCCTGGCCCCGGCTCATGCGCGGCTCACCGCAGCAGCTCGCGGTAGCGCTCGGCGCCTGCCTCCCCGGCCAGCTCCGAGGACGGCGAGGCGGACACAACCCGCCCCGTGCGCAGCACGACCGCCTCGTCGCAGGCGGCCACCGCCAGCGAGAGCAGGTGCGTCGAGACCAGCACGGCGGCCCCGCGCAGCCGGGCGCGACGCACCTCCTCGAGCGTCGCCTCGACGCCGAGCGGGTCCACGCCGTCGAACGGCTCGTCGAGCAGCAGCACGGCGGGCTCGTGGAACGCCGCGAGGAGCACGGAGAGCCGGCGTCCCATGCCGTGGGAGAAGCCGGAGGTCACGCGGTCGGCCGCGCCGGCGAGGTCGAAGCGCTCGAGCAGGTCGCGCGCGCGGTCCTCCCAGCCGGGCGCCATGCCGCGCAGGCTCGCGGCGAGCTGGAGGTGCTCCCACGGCGTGGCCCGCGGGATCAGGCCGCCGACGTCCGGGCAGTAGCCCACGACCTCCCGGGCCCGGCGCGGCTCGCGTCGCGCGTCGACCCCGGCCACGCGGATCTCGCCGTCCGACGGCGGCAGCACGCCGGCCAGCACGCGCAGGCTCGTGGACTTGCCCGCGCCGTTGCGTCCCACGAGCGCCACGGAGGCGCCCGCCGTCACCCGCAGGTCGAGCGCGTCCACCGCGCGCACGCTGCCGAACTCCACGACCAGCCCGCGCACGTCCACGAGGGCGCTGCCGGACGCCGGGACCCGGTCGGTCGGTGTGCTCACCGGACCAGGGTGCCGTGTCGCGCCCGCCCGCGCGTGCCGGGCGCGGGGACGCGCTGCCCCGATCGGGTGACCGGCGGTCGCGGCGGGTCCGCCCGGCAGCGGCCCCGACCGCCGGCTAGGAGTAGAGCGACTCCACCTCGCCGGCGAGCTCCTTCATCACCACGTCGCGCTTGAGCTTCATCGACGGCGTGAGCTGGCCGCCCTCCTCGGTCCAGTCGCCGGGGACGATCCGGAACCTGCGGATGGACTCGGCCTGCGACACGGCGCGGTTGGCGTCGTCCACGGCGTGCTGCACGGTGGCCCGCAGGTCGGGGTCCTCGGCCAGGTCGGCGACCTCCGCCGCCGGGTCCTTGCCGTGCTCGCTCCTCCACACCGGGAAGGACTCGGGGTCGATGGTGACGAGCGCGGCCACGTAGGGCCGCGCGTCGCCCACCACCATGCACTGGCCGACGATCCAGTGGCTGCGCAGCCGGTCCTCGAGCACCGCAGGGGCGACGTTCTTGCCGCCCGCGGTCACCAGGATCTCCTTCTTGCGCCCGGTGATCGACAGGTAGCCGTCGTCGTCGAGCGCGCCGAGGTCGCCGCTGTGGAACCAGCCGTCGGCGTCGATCGCCTCCGCCGTCGCCTGCGGGTTGGCCCAGTAGCCGCGGAACACGTGGCGGCCGGAGAGCAGCACCTCGCCGTCGTCGGCGATGCGCACGGAGGCGCCCGGGAACGGCCGGCCCACCGAGCCGATCCGCAGCAGCCGGGGACGGTTCACCGTGGTGGCTCCCGCGGTCTCGGTGAGCCCGTAGCCCTCGAGCACGACCAGGCCCGTGCCGCGGAAGAAGTGCCCGAGTCGCGCGCCCAGCGGCGCCCCGCCGGACACCGCCCAGCGCACCCGGCCGCCCATGGCCGTGCGCAGCCGCGCGTAGACCAGGCGGTCGAACAGGGCGTGCTGGAGCCGCACCCCGAGGCCTGCGCCACCACGGTCGAGGCCCTCGCTCCAGGCCACGGCCACCGCGGCGGCCCGGTGGAAGATCGCGCCACGCCCGTCGGCGATGGCGCGCTGGCGTGCGCCGTTGAACACCTTCTCGAACACCCGCGGCACCGCGAGCAGGAAGGTGGGCCGGAACTCCGCGAGGTCCTCGAGCAGGTTGCTGACGTCGGGCGTGTGGGCCAGGCGGACGCCGCTGCTCACGCACGCGATCTGGATGATGCGACCGAACACGTGCGCCAGCGGCAGGAACAGCAGCGTGGAGCACTCGGGGTCGGTGAAGATCTCGGGCACGCTGGCCACGACGTTCTCCGCCTCGTAGGCGAAGTTCTCGTGGGTGAGCTCGCACCCCTTCGGGCGGCCGGTCGTCCCCGACGTGTAGATGATCGTGGCGAGGTCGTGGGGGCCGACCCCGGTCCGGCGCGCCTCGAGCTCGTCGTCGTCCACGTGCGCGCCCTCGGCGGCCAGCGAGTCGAGCCCACCGTGCTCGACGACCACCGTGCGGCGCAGCGCCGGGAGCCGCTCGGCCGCCTCGTCCACGAGCGCGTGGTGCCGGTCGGCCTCCACCACCGCCAGCACGGCCCCGGAGTCGCCCAGGATCCACTCGACCTGCTCGGCGGAGCTGGTCTCGTAGATCGGCACCGTGACCCCGCCGGCGTACCAGATCGCGTAGTCGACGACGGTCCACTCGTAGCGCGTGCGCGACATGAGCCCGACCCGGTCGCCCGGCCCGACCCCCGCCGCGACGAGACCCTTCGCGGTCGCCCGCACCTCGGCGTGGAAGTCCCGGGCCGTGACGTCGCGCCACACGCCCTCGGCCCGGCGCGACAGGACCACGCGCTCCGGGGTCGTGGTGGCGTGCCGGACGACGTCGTCGGTCAGCCGGGCTGCGACCGGCTCCGGGACCAGCGGCGGCTCGTGGATCTCGTGCACCTGGCGCTCCCGTCGTTCGTCGGTGTCCCCGGACACGGTAGGGCCCCCGGCGCCGTGGAGCGCTCGTTCGAGGGAAGCCGGCGCGTGGCACCGGCGGCGGCGTGCCAGGATCGCGGCGTGCCGGCCGTCGACCTCGTGGACGAGACCTTCGTGGTGGCCGACCGCGCGGAGCTCGCCCGCATCGTGGCCGATCCGGCGCGCTGGCGCGCCTGGTGGCCCGACCTCGAGCTGAGCGTGTTCATGGACCGCGGCTTCGACGGGATCCGGTGGTCGGTGTCCGGGCGCTGGGCCGGCTCGATGGAGATCTGGCTCGAGCCCGTGCTCGACGGTGTCCTCGTGCACCACTACGTCCGGCTCGACCCCGCCGACCGGGCGGGGGACGCCGCGGCTCCCGGACCGGCCGCACGGCGCCGGGCCGCCCGGGAGAGGGCCCGGCGGGCCCGGGCCTGGAAGCGCGCGGTGTGGGAGCTCAAGGACGGTCTCGAGGCCGGCCGCGCCCCGGGCGAGCCCCGCCCGCTCGGGCCCGCGCCGGCGGAGCCGTCCGGCGGGCCTGCGGCCGCCGGGGACGCGCACCCGGACGGCGGCGGGGCCGGGCCGGCGGCGCCCCGCGCCTGAGCGGGCCCCCGGGCGGCGGGTCAAGGGGAGGGGTGGGTGTGCCGATGAGGCACTCGTGCCGATCCAGTCGCGTTGCCCCACGTGCGGCGCCGCCGT
The DNA here is from genome assembly GCA_016125335.1 of Frankiales bacterium. Taxonomy (NCBI): domain Bacteria; kingdom Bacillati; phylum Actinomycetota; class Actinomycetes; order Frankiales; species Frankiales bacterium. The sequence goes on along the minus strand of WGLY01000015.1, from coordinate 203,370 downwards.
GCCGGTGGCGGCCGCCTGGTGCTCGCTGTGCAACAGCGACCTGCGCCCGCGGCTGGCCAACCCGAACGCCTCGAGCGTGCTGCCCGGAGCCCCCACGGCGAGCCCGCTGACCGCGCCGGTGCCGCCGGCGGCCGAGCCCGGGCCGGCCGTCGCGTCTGCTCCCGCAGCCGTGACCGTCGCCGACGCCCGCGGCGCCCACGCCGCCCACGCTCCTGCCGCGGATCCCGACGAGGACGAGGACGACGACGTCCCGCTGGGGCGGCACAGCCGCGAACGGGTGCCCGCGCCCTCCCGGGCGAGCGCCGCGCCCCGGGCCCGCACCGGGCGGCACGCCGCCGGCTCGCGGTCGCACCACGACGTCGCCACCCTCGAGCACGTGGAGCTGCCGACCGCGGACGAGGCGACCCGCGAGGAGGTCCACGCGATCGCCGAGGAGATGCTCGGCCGCCTCGCCGTCACCGAGCCGCGCAGCCGCCTGGTGAGCCCCGAGGACCTCCCCGGCGGCAAGTGGGGCGTCATGCTCGGCGGCGCCGCGGCGGTCACCGTCGTCCTGCTCGTGCTCGGCTCGCTGCTCGTCCTGCTCACCAACCACTGAGCCCACGGCCGCGCAGGCCGCGACTGCGCGCGGGTGCGGTCGCACCTAGGGTCGTGGCGTGCGCATCCACGTCGTGAGCGACGTCCACGGCAGCGTCGAGGCGCTGGCCCGGGCGGGGGAGGGCGCGGACGCCCTGGTGTGCCTCGGCGACCTCGTGCTCTACCTGGACTACGACGACCCCGCGCAGGGGATCTTCGCGGACCTGTTCGGTGCCGAGAGCACCCGGCGCTTCATCGAGCTGCGCACGGCCGGGCGCTTCGCCGAGGCCAGCGCCTGGGCCATGGACCTGTGGACCGAGGCCATCGCGCGGGAGGGCCGCAGCCGCGGCGAGCTGCACGAGGAGCGCGTGCGGGCTCAGTACGCCGCCCTGTTCGCGGCCATGCCCGAGCCGGCGTACCTCACCTACGGCAACGTCGACGTCCCCGTGTTCTGGCCGGACTACCTGCGCCCGGGCCACACCGTGCTCGACGGCGAGGTGACCGAGATCGGCGGCCTGCGGGTGGGCATGGTGGGCGGCGGGCTGCGCAGCCCCATGCGGACGCCGTACGAGCTCGACGAGGAGACGTTCGCCGCCAAGGTGGCGGCGCTCGGCGAGGTGGACGTGCTCTGCGCCCACATCCCACCCGCGCTGCCCGAGCTCACCTACGACGTGGTCGCCCGGCGCTTCGAGTACGGCAGCAGGGCGATCCTCGAGCACGTGCGCGAGACCCAGCCCCGGCTCGTGCTGTTCGGCCACGTGCACCAGCCGCTGGTGCGCCGGGCGCGCGTGGGCCGCACCGAGTGCGTCAACGTCGGGCACTTCCGCTCCCGCCGCCGCCCCTTCGCCGTCTCCTGGTGAGCGGGCCGGCCCGGGCCGCACCGAGTAGGGTCCCGCGCATGGCCGATCGGACCGAGTCGAGCATCGACATCACCGCCACCCCGCCGCAGGTCATGGCGGTCGTCGCCGACCTGGCCGCCTACCCCCAGTGGAGCGACGGCGTCACCTCGGTGGAGGTCCTGACCGAGTACGAGGACGGGCGCCCGGCCGACGCTCGGTTCGTGGTCGACGCCGGCGTGATCAAGGACACCTACGAGCTCGAGTACGACTGGGCCGACGACGACAGCTCGGTCACCTGGAAGCTCACCTCCGGCACGATGCTCAAGATGCTCGACGGCGCGTACACGCTGCGCGACAACGGCGACGGCACCACGCACGTCACCTACCAGCTCGCCGTCGACGTGAGCGTGCCGATGATCGGCCTGATCAAGCGCAAGGCCGAGAAGGTCATCGTGGACACCGCCCTGCGGGGCCTCAAGGAGCGCGTGGAGGGCACCGCCCCGCGCGAGTAGGTTCCTCCCGTGCGGGTGCTGCTGGTCGTGGGCAAGGGCGGGGTCGGCAAGACGACCCTCGCCGCCGCCTCGGCGCTGGCCGCCGCCCGCGACGGCGCCCGCACGCTGCTGGTGAGCACGGACCCGGCGCACTCGGTCGCCGACGTGCTCGACCTCGCCGAGGGTCGCGTGGCCGACTGGCGGCTGGCGGCCGAGCCGGTCGGCGTCCCGGGCGCCTCGGGGCGGCTCGACGTCCTCCAGATCGACACCCGGGCCCGGCTCGACTCGGCCTGGACGTCGCTGCGCCGAACGGTGGCCGGGCTGCTCGGCGACGCCGGGGTCGACCCCCTCGTGGCCGAGGAGATCGCCGCGGTGCCCGGCGTCGACGACGTCCTCGCCCTGCTGGAGGTGCGCCGCTGGGCGGCGGGCTACGACGCGCTCGTCGTCGACTGCGCGCCCACGGCGGAGACGCTGCGGCTGCTGGCCCTGCCGGAGGCCTTCGAGCGCCTGGTGGCCCGCGCGCTGCCCATGGACCGCCGGATCGCCCGGCTCGTGGGGCCGGCGGGGCTCGCGCCCGCGACCGTGGAGGCGCTCGCGGCGCTCGACGCGCTCGCCGCCGACCTGCTCGCCGTGCGCGACCTCGTCACCGGTCCCGGTGCCGCGGTGCGGCTGGTGACCACCCCGGAGAACGTCGTGCTGGCCGAGACCGCACGGGCCAGGACCACCCTCGCGATGCTGGGCCACCACGTCGACGGCGTGGTGGTCAACCGCGTGGCCCTCGCGGGGGCGTGGCCCGAGCCCCTGGCCGAGCGGCACCGCGAGGTGCTGGTGCGCACGCGCGACCGCTTCCCGGAGCTGCCCGTGCGCTGGGCCCCGTACGCCGAGACCGAGCCGGTGGGGGTCGCGGCGCTGCTCGCCCTCGCCGACCGTGTGCTCGACGGCGCCGACCCGCTCGACCTCGCCGCCCCGCGGCTCGCGGCCGGCCCGCGCACGGACGGCGAGCGGTGGTTCCTCGACGTCGCCGTGCCGGGTGCCGGTGCCGGCGAGGTGCTGCTCGCCGTGACCGAGGGCGGCGACCTCGTCGTCGACCTCGGGCCGCACCGCCGGGTGCTGGCGCTGCCGTCGGTGCTGCGCCGCTGCGAGGTCTCCGGGGCGGTGATCGACCTCACCGAGTCCGGCTCGGTGCTGCGCGTGACCTTCGAGCCGGACCGCTCGCGCTGGACCAACCTCGGGACGTCCCGGTGAGCGAGGAGGCCCGCGCGGGGCAGGAGGCGGCGCGGCTGCTGCGTGCCGCCCAGGAGTGGCTGCGGTCCTCGGCCCCCCACCTCGCCCCCTCCGCCCCGGACGGCGAGCCGTGCTCGTGCCCCGTGTGCCGGGCGGTGGCGACGGTGCGCGAGGCCGACCCGGACACCGTCGCCCAGTGGGTCGACGGCGCGGTGGCGGCGGCCGGCGCGCTCGCCACGCAGGCCGCCGAGCGGGCGCGCGCGGCGCGCGACGGCGCGCAGCAGGAGCCGGCGACGCCCGGCCCGGCGGAGGCGTCCACGGGCCCCGCTGCCGGCGACGACGCGGACGCGGCCCCGGGCGGGGGCGGTCCGGGTGGCGAGCAGCGGGCGCACGAGGCCCCCGCGACAGGGCAGGATGGCCCCGGTCCGCGGGTGCGCCGCATCCCGGTCGACCCCGGCGAGGGTCGGCCCGAGGGGTGAGGCGGCACCGCGGGCCGCGAGCCGTCAGGCCCGGGACCGCCCGGGACCGATCCCGGAGGCAGGTGGCATGAGCGTCACGATCGGCGTGGACATCGGCGGGACCAAGATCGCCGGTGGTCTCGTCGACGTCGAGGGCACCGTCCTGGCCCGCGCCCGGCGCGACACCCCGGCCCGTTCGGCCGACGGCATCGTCGAGGCCATCGTCGCGGTGGTCGCCGACCTCACGGCCGCGGCCCGCGCCGCCTCGCTGCCCGAGGTGGAGGCCGTCGGCCTCGGCGCCGCGGGGCTGGTGGACGAGACCCGGTCGATCGTGCGCTTCGCGCCGAACGTGGACTGGAAGGAGGAGCCGCTCGGCCCCGCGGTGCGGCAGGGGTGCGGGCTGCCGGTCGTGGTCGAGAACGACGCCAACGCCGCCGCGTGGGGGGAGTTCCGCTTCGGCGCCGGCCGCGGAGCGCACACGCTGGTGGCCGTGACCGTCGGCACCGGCATCGGCGGCGGGATCATCCACCGCGACCAGCTCGTCCGCGGCTCCTACGGCATGGCCGCGGAGTTCGGCCACGTGGTGCGGGTGCCCGACGGGCGGCTGTGCGGCTGCGGCAAGCGCGGCTGCTGGGAGCAGTACGCCAGCGGCAACGCGCTCCTGCGCGAGGCGCGCGAGCTGGCGGCCGAGCGCCGCACCGAGGCGGGCATCCTGCTCGCGCTCGGCGACGGCACACCGGAGGGGGTCACCGGTCAGCACGTCACCGTCGCGGCGCGCGACGGCGACCCCGTCGCGCTCGAGGCCTTCGCCCGCATCGGCGCCCATCTCGGGTCCGGGCTCGCCGACGTCGCGGCCATCCTCGACCCGGAGCTGTTCGTCATCGGCGGGGGCGTCTCGGAGGCCGGCGAGCTGCTGCTCGACCCGGCCCGCGCGGCGTTCGAGACCGCGCTCGTGGCCCACGACCACCGGCCGGTGGCCCGCGTCGTGCCGGCCCAGCTCGGCAACGACGCCGGCCTGGTCGGCGCCGCCGACCTCGCCCGCGACCTCACGATCTGACCACCGCCCGCTCACCGAGGGTGAGCGGTTCGGCCGCCCGGGGGCCCGCGGACCCCGCAGATGGGCCGAACGGTCGACGGCAGCCCGTCCGCCGGGACGGACCGGCCGGACACGCACGGTGACACGATCGAGGACGTGGACGGACCTGGCCGTCCCACGCACCGGTAGGTACTCATGTCGTCCTTGCGCTGTCCTGCCCGCGGCCGGATGCGGCGCGTGCACGGGGACGGCGGCGCCGCCGCCGTCGAGTTCGCGCTCGTCTCGCTGCTGCTGTTCACGATCCTGCTCGGGATCATCGAGTTCGCCCTGCTGATGCGCGACAACGTCGCCGTCTCCTCGGCTGTGCGGGCCGGGGCGCGCATCGCCTCGGCGGAGGCCGGTGGCGGCCCCGCCGCGTGCCCGACCTCGCCCTCGCCGCCGCCGCCGTGCACCCCGGCGTCCGCGCCCAAGCTCGCGCAGGACGCCGCCGACGCCGTGCAGCGCGCCGGGTCCGCGATGCCCAAGGACCAGATCGACGAGATGTGGATCTACAAGGCGAACTCCTCCGGTCTGCCCGGCACGGCCACGAGCTTCTCGTCGGCCACCTGCGGCACGAACTGCGTGAAGTACGTGTGGATCGCGTCCAACGACCGGTTCCAGTACGCCAGCGGCACGTGGACCTCGACGACCATCAACGCCTGCATCGGCTCCTCCGACGCCGTCGGCGTCATCATCAAGGCGCACCACAACTTTCTGTTCGGGCTGTTCGGCACGTCGATGTCGCTGTCGGACCGCGCCGTCATGCAGTTCGAGCCGCTGCCCACGGACTCCTGCCAGGGGAGCAGGCCGATCGGCTCCGGCGGTCACCAGTGACGGGCGCCGGTCGCGGCGTGCTGCGCCGCGTGCGCGGGTCGCAGGCGGCCGACGCCGGGGCGGTCGCGATCATCGTCGCGCTCATGACGCCGGTGCTGCTCGGGTTCTGCGCGCTCGCCGTGGACATCGCCCGCTGGTACGTCGAGGCCGAGCGCGTGCAGAAGGTGGCCGACGCCGCGGCGCTGGCCGGCGTCGTGTACCTGCCGCAGGACTTCGCGAAGGGCAAGGCCACCGCGCTGAGCGTGGCAGCGAGCAACGGCTACGCGCCCTCCGCGACGGTGTCCGTCGACGTCAGGGTGGGCGCGCGGCCCTCGCAGCTCGAGGTGACCGTGGCCAGCACGGTCACCAACGCGTTCGGCCAGCTGCTCGGGTTCCCGACGACGACGATCGCCCGCACGGCGGTGTCGGACTACAACGGCCCCGCGCCGATGGGCAGCCCCTGCTGGGCCTTCGGCAACGAGCCGGACCCGCTCGGCCAGTCCCGGCCCTCGAACTGCCCGCAGAACCCCAACTTCTGGGCGACCATCCACGGCCCCGAGGTCGACAAGACGCAGGGGGACCAGTTCAGCACGCGCTACTGCGCGGGCGGCGAGAGCGGGTGCTCCGGCTCGACGAACACCGAGTTCGACCCCAACGGCTACATCTGGGCGATCCACGTGGCGGACGTCTCCCGGGTGTCGAGCGTGCAGGTGCAGCTGTTCGACGCGTCCTACGTCAAGACCGGCTTCTACTGCGACGACCGCAACCTCCCCGCGGCGAACGCGTACCGCCCCAACGGGACTGCGGAGAACCCCTACGTCAGCGACGCGCGCACCCGCTACGCACCCGGCACGCAGACCAGGCCCACCGCCTACTGCCCGGGGGACGGCGACTACGCGTCCAACCGCACGACGCCCACCACCACGACGTTCGTGCTGCGCTCGCCGGTGTCCACCCAGAACCCGTTGCAGGCACCGGTGATCGGCACCTGCGAGCGGCAGTTCTTCGGCTGGAACGACCCGGCGTCGCTCTCCACCGTGCTCGACAGCCGGCGGACGCCGGCCGCGACCTCCATCACCGACCGCAACCACTACCAGCCCCAGCTCGCGGAGACCTTCCACCGCTGGACGACGCTGTGCACCATCCCCGGGCCGCTCCAGCAGGGCGACTACTACCTCCAGGTGCGCACGGACGTGCCCTACGGCGCCCCGACCTCGGCGTGGTCGGCACCGGGCGACAACTCCTCCGAGCACGGGCAGGGCGCCAACCGGTTCTCGATCCGCGCGATCGTGTCCGGCGACCCCAACGCCGTGTCGATCGGCTCGCTCCAGCACATGCCGATCTTCGCCAACGACCCGAACAACTCCACCGCCACGTTCAACCTGATCCGGGTGCTGCCCGGCGCGGCGGGCAAGGTCATCAAGTTCACGTTCTTCGACGTCGGCGATGCCGCCGGCAACGGCACCGCGAGCGTGGCGGTGAAGGCCCCGCTCGAGGCGACGGGGTCGAACATCAACTCGGCCTCGGACACGATCAGCACCTGCAGCGGGGTGGACTGGAACAACTCCGCGCAGACGCTGTCCGGCTGCGTGCGGGGCGGCATCACCTCGAGCACGTGGAACGGGAAGTCCTACACCATCTACGTGCCCATCCCGAACGACTACACGTGCAACTACGGCTCGCTCTCGGGCTGCTGGTACCGGGTGCAGGTCGGCTTCCCGACCGGCACGCTTCTCACCGACGCCACCACGTGGAGCGCCTCGATCACGGGCGACCCGGTCCGGCTGGTGAAGTAGCCGCCGGCACCCCGGCCGCGGTCAGAGGACCGCGCCGTCGTCCCACCCGTCGTCGTGCGGGGCGCGGTCGTGCATGCGCGCCACGAGCGTGGCGAACCCGCCCACGAAGGCCACCAGCGCGGTGACGACGACCCAGCCCTCGAGGGGGATGCGCAGGATCGCCGCCAGCACGATGAGCGCCGGGCCGCCGAGCATCGCCGCCCAGGCCAGCCGGGTGACGCGGTCGACGTCGGGCAGCGGGGGAGGCGGGGGAGGCACGAAGTGCTCGTCGGGCTCCGGCGGCGCCGGGGCCGGGTCCTCGGCCGGTCCGGAGCGCAGCAGCCGGGCGGACAGCGGCGCGCGCGGCGCCGCCGGCGCGTCGTCGGCGTCCTCGCTGACCGGCCACGGGGGCACCGGGCCGCGCGGGGCGTCGTCGAAGCCGGCGACGATGCCGGCGAACAGCGTGTCGACGTCCTCGGGCGCGAGCTCGTCGCGGGACCGGCGCGAGCGCTCGGCCGCGTCGGCGTCGGCGGCGTCGGCGCGGCGGGCGGCGTCGGCGTGGAAGTCGGCGCGCAGCGCGGGGAGGGCCTCGGCCACGACCGCGCGGGCGAGCAGCACGTGCCCGAGGTCGACGTGCACGCGATCGGTGGGACGGCGCGGCGGCGGTGTCTCCCGGGCCATGCCCCGGTCGCCGGCCAGCGGCTCGGCCACGGCGGGGACGCCGGCGTCGCGCAGGATCTCCAGCACGTGGTCGGCGACGGGCGGGTCGACGTCGACCAGGGCGACGTAGCGGGCGGCCGGGGGCAGCCCGTTGTCGCGGCCGGTCGGCGGGGTCATGCCACCAGTGTCACGCCTGGGGCGGCGCGGGCGCGAGGCGGTGCACGAACTCCACGCTGCGCTCGAAGATCATCGGGGCGTCGTTGTCGAGGGTGGCCACGTGGTAGCTGTCCTCGAGCCACACCTCGGTGGTGTCCGCGCTGGAGACGTGGGCCAGGATCCACGCCGCGTTGCTCGGCTCCACCACGTGGTCGACCCGCGAGTGGAGCAGCAGCAGCGGCGCCCGCACGGCCGCGATGTCCTGGCGCACGAGCGCCCACAGCTGCTGGAGGGAGTGGGCCGGCTGGAGCGGCAGCTTGTCGTAGCCGTTCTCGGACACGCCGGGCTTCTTGATGTCGTCGGTGATCCCGGGGAACGCCTTCACCAGGTGGCGCACCACGGGCAGCAGGTGGCGGTCCCAGCGCTCCGTGTGGACCGCGGGGTTGACCAGCACGAGGCCGGCCACGTCATCAGGGCGGCTCTCGGCCAGCCGGAGGGCGAGGGTGCCGCCCATGGACAGGCCCATGACGAACGTGGTGTCGCAGCGACGCCGCAGCACGGTGAGCGCGCGGTCGGCCTCGGCGTACCAGTCCTCCCAGCGGGTGACCGTCATGTCCTGCCAGGTGGTGCCGTGCCCGGGCAGGCGGGGCAGCTCCACGGACAGGCCGGCCTCGGCCAGGTGCTCGGCCCAGGGCCGCATCGACGCGGGCTGACCGCTGAACCCGTGCAGGACCAGCGCGCCGACCGGCCCGCCCTCGTGCGAGAACGGCTCGGCGCCGGGGAGGAGTGGCACGTGCGGCTCCGGGGGGTCGGTCCGGCGGCGGTGCGGCGCGCCGGAGCGGGTCGGGCACCGGCCTCCCGGGTGGGGGGACGGCGGGGCCGGGCGCGGACCGCGCGGCCCCACGGGTGACCGTACCCGCCGCGTCGCGTTGCCCGCCGGGGTTGGCGCGGCTTACTGTCGGTGCCACCTGCGACGACGCACCGGCTGGCCGGTGCGCACGACACCCGGGAGGAGGCGGCGGGCCGGTGTTCTACTGGGTGTGCAAGTACATCCTGATCGGTCCGTGGCTCCGACTGCTGTTCCGGCCCCAGGTCGAGGGTCTCGAGCACCTGCCGGGCGAGGGTCCCGCGATCCTCGCGAGCAACCACCTGTCCTTCTCGGACTCGATCTTCCTGCCGCTGGTCTGCCGGCGGAAGATCACCTTCCTCGCGAAGAGCGACTACTTCACGACGCCCGGGATCAAGGGATGGCTGATGAAGCTGTTCTTCGCGGGCGTGGGTCAGGTGCCGGTCGACCGCTCGGGCGGCCGTGCCTCGGAGGCGGCGCTGCGCACCGGCCTGCGGGTGCTCGGCGAGGGGAACCTGCTCGGCATCTACCCCGAGGGCACGCGCTCCGGCGACGGCCGGCTCTACCGCGGCAAGACCGGCGTCGCGCGCATGGCGCTCGAGGCCGGTGTCCCGGTCATCCCGTGCGCGATGGTCAACACCCACCTCATCCAGCCGCCCGGCCGGCTGCGCCCGAAGATCATGCGGGTCAAGATCGCCATCGGGGCGCCGATCGACTTCTCGCGCTACGAGGGCATGGCCGGCGACCGTTTCGTGCTCCGGTCGATGACCGACGAGATCATGTACGAGCTCATGCTGCTGTCCGGGCAGGAGTACGTCGACATGTACGCCGCCAAGGCCAAGGCCATGTCGGCCGACGCCGCGCTCGTCCTCGAGGCCCCCGAGCCCGGGGAGCTCACCGGCGCCGCTCCCGCCGCTCCCGCCGCCTGACGACGCGCGCGGGCGCCGGACCGCCGACGTCGGGCCGCCTGCTCCCGGACGTGCCGGTCAGACCGTCGCCCAGGACTTCGACCGCTCCACCGCGACGCGCCACCGCCGCCGGGCGTGCTCGTCGGCCGCGCCGGGCTCGAAGCGCGCGTCGCGGCGCACCACGCCCGCGATGTCCTCGGGGGAGGCCCACACGCCGGTGCCCAGCCCGGCGAGCAGCGCCGCGCCGAGGCCGGTTGTCTCGAGGATCCCGGCGCGCACCACCGGCACCTGGAGGGTGTCGGCCTGCACCTGGCACAGGAACCCGTTGGCGGACGCGCCGCCGTCGACGGCGAGCTCGGGCATGGTGACCCCGCCCTCGTGGACCATCAGGTCGACGACGTCGCGCACCTCGAACGCGATCGCCTCGAGCGTGGCTCGGACGATGTGCGCGCGGGTGGTGCCGCGCGAGAGGCCGAGGATGGTGCCGCGCGCGTGCGGGTCCCAGTCCGGTGCGCCCAGGCCCGTGAGGGCCGGCACGAACACCACGCCGCCGGAGTCGGGCACCGAGCGAGCCAGCTCCTCGGTCTCGGCGGCGCTGCCGATGATCTGGAGCCCGTCGCGCAGCCACTGCACGGCGGCGCCGGTGACGAAGACGGCGCCCTCGAGGGCGTAGGTGAGCCGGCCGTCCGGGTGCTGCCAGGCCACCGTGGTGAGCAGGCCGTTGGCCGAGGGGACGGGGCGCTCGCCGGTGTTGACGAGCACGAACGACCCGGTGCCGTAGGTGCACTTGCTCGTGCCGGGGGAGAAGCAGGCCTGGCCGAACAGCGCCGCCTGCTGGTCGCCGGCGATGCCCGCGATCGGCAGGTCGAGCCCGAGGAACGACGCCGGGTCGGTGCGGGCCACGACGCCGTAGGACGCGACGACCTCCGGCAGCGCCTCGCGCGGGACGTGGAACAGGGCGCACAGCTCGTCGCTCCACTGACCCTCGTGGATGTCGTAGAGCAGGGTGCGCGAGGCGTTGGACGCGTCGGTCAGGTGGTGCAGGCCGCGGGTGAGCCGGGCCACGAGGTAGGAGTCCACCGTGCCCACGGCCACGCGGCCGCTCTCCACCTGCGCCCAGACGTGCGGCTCGTTGAGTCGCACCCAGGTGAGCTTGGTGGCGCTGAAGTACGGGTCGAGCCGCAGGCCCGTGAGCTCGGTGACGCGCGGCTCGTTGCCGTCCGCGCGCAGCTGCTCGCAGATGCCGGCGGTGCGGCGGTCCTGCCACACGATCGCCCGCCGCGGCGAGCCCAGGGTCTCGCGGTCCCACAGCACGACCGTCTCGCGCTGGTTGGTGATGCCGACGGCCGTCGGCGGCTCCCCGTCGGGGCCCAGGGCGTCGAGCGCCTGGCCCACCGCCGTGAGCGTGGCCTGCCAGATGTCGCCGGGCTCGTGCTCGACCCAGCCCTCGCGCGGGAAGTGCTGGGGGAACTCGGCGTACCCGCGCGCGAGCACGGCCGCCCCGGAGGACACCACGAGGGCGGTCACGCCCGTCGTGCCGGCGTCGATCGCGAGGATGCTCACGACGCCGCCCCCGCCTGCTGGCGCAGGTGCTCGAGCACGAGCGGGTCGATCCGCCCGGGCACCAGCCGCTCCTCGAGGTTCTCGATGCCGACCCATCCGGCGAGGGCCGTGGGGAGGTCCGGGTCGGTGTGGCCGAGGCCGGCCAGCAGCCGGCGCACCTCGTCGGCGACGTCGTCCACGAGCGGCAGGCAGTCGGCGGGGTCGGGCCGCTCGAAGAGCAGGTCGCGGATGCCGAGCAGCCGGACGAGCTCGGGGACCGGGTCCGGGTGGTCGTCCACGCGCAGGTCCACCAGCACGTCGCTGCCGCCGCCGTAGCCGCCCCCGGGGGTCACCACGAGCAGGGCCGCGCTCTGCCGGCCGCGGGAGTCGCCGCCGGCGCGGTCGCCCGCGAGCAGCGCGTCGAGCAGGCGGTGCCGGAAGGGGCGTGCCGGGTCGGCCTGGCGGAAGGCGGCCTCCACGGCGTCGACGACGTCCGGCCCGGTGAGGATGTTGCCCTGGATCGCGTACGCCGCGCCGCCGGCCGTGGCGCCGGCGACGCCGCCGGCCCAGCCGAAGCAGGCGGCGCCGGTGTAGGTGGCCGAGCCGCCGTGCGCGTCGACGATCCCGAGCTGACGGTGGTCGCGGTCCGGGTCGGCGCCCGTGAGCGCGGCGACCGCCGCGTCGGCGTCGTCGCCCGCGGCCAGGCGCGCGAGCCCCTGCGGCCGGTAGGCGAGGTTGGCCATGGCCTGCGTGGCGACCGCGCCGGCGCCGACCTCGGCGGCGGGCACCGCGGCGCCGACGGCGAGGAACTTGGAGGCGACGGCGACGCCGAGCTGGGAGCCGTCCTCGGAGCGGGCGACGAGGGAGAACGTCATGGCCCGCGACGCTAGCGCGCGGGGAGGCCCGGCGCAGGCCGCCGCGCGTCCGCGCCCGGGCGCCGCAGCCGTGCCCGCCGGCCGCCTCGGCAGCGCGACCGGCACCCGGGGCGGCGCCGGTCGCGGGTGGGGTTCGCAACGCCCCGGGTGAGTGCGGTTGGATGGGTCCCGGTCACGACAGCGCGGTCATGACCCCCATCCGTGACTACGCATGAGGAGAACCATGCGCGTCGGAGTGCTGACCGGTGGCGGCGACTGCCCCGGTCTCAACGCCGTCATCCGAGCCGTCGTCCGCAAGGGCGTCACGCAGTACGGCTTCGAGTTCGTCGGGTTCCGCGACGGCTGGAAGGGCCCCCTCGAGGGGCTCACCATGCCGCTGGGCATCGAGCAGGTGCGCGGCATCCTGCCCCGCGGGGGCACGATCCTGGGCTCCAGCCGGACCAACCCGATCAAGATCGACGGCGGCGTCGACCAGATCAAGGCCAACCTCGCGGCCCACGGCGTCGACGCCCTGGTCGCGATCGGCGGCGAGGACACCCTCGGCGTCGCCACGAAGCTCGACGAGCTCGGCGTCCCCGTGGTGGGCGTGCCCAAGACGATCGACAACGACCTCTCGGCCACCGACTACACGTTCGGCTTCGACACCGCGGTCAACATCGCGAGCGAGGCGATCGACCGCCTGCACACCACGGCGGAGTCGCACCACCGGATCCTCGTCGTCGAGGTGATGGGCCGCCACGCCGGCTGGATCGCGCTGCACGCGGGCCTGTCCGGCGGCGCCAACGGCATCCTGATCCCCGAGGTGCCCTTCGACCTCGACGAGGTCGCGGGCTGGGTCGAGTCGCGCTTCCGCTCGCACTACGCCCCGATCATCGTGGTGTCCGAGGGTGCCCTGCCGGCCGACGGCGGCATGATCACCAAGGACCAGTCGCTCGACGCCTTCGGCCACGTGCGCCTGTCCGGGATCGGCGACTGGCTGGCCTCCGGGCTCGAGTCCAAGACCGGCAAGGAGGCGCGGGCCTCGGTGCTCGGGCACATCCAGCGCGGCGGCACGCCGACGGCCTTCGACCGGGTCCTGGCCAGCCGCTTCGGCCTGCACGCGATCGACGCCGTCGCCTCCCAGGACTACGGCAAGATGGTCGCGCTCCAGGGCACCGAGATCGTGCGCGTGCCGTTCATCGCGGCCACCGGCGAGCTCAAGACCGTGCCGGTCTCGCGCTACGACGAGGTCCGCACCTTCTTCGGCTGATCCCGCTCGACCGGCCCCGGCCCCCTGTCGTTCGAGGCGGCGGGCGGGCCGGGCCGGCGTGCGCGCGCCCCGCGCGAGCGGCAGCCTCGTGGGCGTCCCTACACTCGCCTCGTGGTCGATCACATCTCCTGGCCGGACCTGCCCGCTGCCCAGCAGCCGGTGTGGCCCGACGAGCCGGCGCTCGAGCGCGCCGTGGCGTCGCTGCGGACGCTGCCGCCCCTGGTGTTCGCGGGGGAGTGCGACAACCTCACCGACCGCCTCGCGGCCGCCGCGCGCGGGCAGGCCTTCGTGCTCATGGGCGGCGACTGCGCGGAGACCTTCGACAGCGCGACCGCCGAGTCGATCCGGGCCAAGCTCAAGACCGTCCTGCAGATGGCGATCGTGCTCACCTACGGCGCGAGCCTGCCGGTGGTGAAGGTCGGCCGGATGGCGGGCCAGTACTTCAAGCCGCGCACCAACCCGTTCGAGACGCGCGACGGCGCCCGCATGACGTCGTACTTCGGCGACGGCGTCAACGCCCTGCCGTTCGAGGAGGCGGGCCGCGTGCCCGACCCCCAGCGGCTGGTGCGCGCCTACAACACTGCGAGCGCCACGCTCAACCTGGTGCGCGCGTTCACGCAGGGCGGCTACGCCGACCTGCGCCAGGTGCACGCGTGGAACCAGGACTTCGTGGCCGAGACCACCGCCGGCGACCGCTACGAGCAGGTCGCGGGCGAGATCGACCGCGCGCTCGCGTTCATGGCGGCCTGCGGCGCGGACCCGGAGGAGTTCAAGCGGGTCGAGTTCTTCGCCGGCCACGAGGCCCTCGTGCTCGACTACGAGAAGGCGCTCACCCGCATCGACTCGCGCACCGGCCGCCTCTACGACGTGTCCGGCCACTTCGTGTGGATCGGCGAGCGCACCCGGCAGATCGACGGCGCCCACGTCGACTTCGCCGCGCGCATCTCCAACCCGATCGGCGTCAAGCTCGGCCCCACGACCTCGCCCGAGCAGGCCGTCGACCTGTGCGACCGGCTCGACCCGGACCGGGTGCCGGGCCGGCTCACCCTCATCACGCGCATGGGCGCCGCGGCCGTGCGCGACGTGCTGCCCGGCATCGTCGAGAAGGTCACCGCCAGCGGGCACCCGGTGGTGTGGGTGTGCGACCCGATGCACGGCAACACCCGCGAGGCGTCGTCGGGCCACAAGACCCGCTCGTACTCCGACGTCGCCGACGAGGTGCTCGGGTTCTTCCAGGTGCACAAGGCGCTCGGGACCGTCCCCGGCGGCATCCATGTCGAGCTCACCGGCGACGACGTCACCGAGTGCGTGGGCGGCACCGAGGGGGTCACCGAGGACCAGCTCGGCGACCGCTACGAGACCGCGTGCGACCCGCGGCTCAACCGGGTGCAGTCCCTCGAGCTCGCCTTCGACGTCGCCGACTGGCTGCTCGACCGGCCGCGTCGACCCTGACCGTGCCGCCTGGGGCCCGGCCCACCCCGCGGCTGCTCGAGTCCGCCGCCCTCGACGCGTCCGTCCGGCGCTGGCTCGACGTCATGCCCGAGCGCGTGGCCGACGTCGCCGCACGGTGGCGGCTCGAGCTCGGCGACCCGTTCCTCCCCGGTGGTCACACGGCGTGGGTGGCGCCTGCTCGCACCCGCGACGGCGACGAGGTGGTGCTCAAGGTCGGCATGCGCCACCGCGAGGCCGACGA
This sequence comes from Frankiales bacterium, assembly GCA_016125335.1. Lineage (NCBI taxonomy): Bacteria > Bacillati > Actinomycetota > Actinomycetes > Frankiales > Frankiales bacterium. The sequence goes on along the minus strand of WGLY01000015.1, from coordinate 188,192 downwards.
CGAGGCGACGGCGCTGCGGCTGTGGGACGGCTCGGGAGCCGTGCGGCTGCACCGTGAGGAGCTCGACGACGACACCCTCTACCTGCTCCTCGAGCGCTGCGTGCCGGGCGCACCGCTCTCGGACCGCTCCGAGCCCGAGCAGGACGAGGTGATCGCGTCGGTGCTCCGCCGCACCTGGGCGGCCGCCGTCGCGCCGACGACCTTCCGGCCGCTCGCCGAGCTGTGCGCGATCTGGGCCGACGAGACGGAGGAGCGCCTTCGAAGTCGCGAGGACGTGGTCGACGCCGGGCTCGCTCGCGAGGCGATCGCGGTGCTGCGGCAGAGGCCCACGGCGCAGGTCGTCGACGGCGACGTCGTGCTGTGCACGGACCTGCACGCCGGCAACGTGCTCTCGGCCCACCGTGAGCCGTGGCTGGTGGTCGACCCGAAGCCCTACGCGGGGGAGGCGGCGTACGACCTCGTGCAGCACCTGTTCAACTGCCGCGCACGACTGACCGCCGACCCGGCGGGCCTCACCGGCCGGCTCGCGGCGCTCGCGGACGTGGACGCCGCCGCGGTGCGCACGTGGGTCTTCGCACGCGGCGTGACCGAGCTCTTCTGGTGGCCGGATCTGCTCCCGGTGGTCCGGGCCCTGGCGCCCTGACCTGCGGGGCGGGGTCCGCTCCACCCCGCGCCGGGCCCGGGTGCGGGACGACGCGCCGCCGCGGCCTGCGGGGCGACGGGGGCGGCGCAACGGCTCACGTAGACTGCGCGGGTGCTGGGACGTGCTCGCTCCGCCGCGTCGTCGGCGTCCGAGGACACTGCCCCCATCCCGGTCGTCAGCGCGCCCGTGCCGGCCCCCGACGCCCCGCACAGCGCCCGCCGCACCGACATCGAGCTGCTCCGTGTGTTCGCCGTCATCGGCGTGATGCTCTTCCACTTCGACCCCGGCTTCACCCTCGCGCCGAACGGCTACCTCGGCGTCGACGTGTTCTTCACGATCTCCGGGTTCGTCATCACCCAGCAGATGCTCGGCGCGCACTCGCGCGGCAGCCTCACCTACGCGTGGTTCCTGGCGCGCCGCGTGCGCCGTCTGCTGCCCAGCGCCGTGCTGGTGATCGCGGTGACCGGCGTCGCCATGCTGGTGCTGGCCGACCGCGCCTACCTCAAGGACCAGGCGCCGGCCGGGGTGGCCGCGCTGCTCTACGTGAGCAACTTCTACTTCGCGGCCCAGGCCGTCGACTACTTCGGCGGCGCGGTCGACGGGTCGCCGTTCCTGCACTTCTGGTCGCTCGCGGTCGAGGAGCAGTTCTACGTCGTCTGGCCGTTCGTGGTGATCGGCGTCGGCGCGCTGCTGCGCCGGCGTCGCCCGCAGTTCCTGCCGGTGCTCGCGGTGGTCGCCGCGGTCGGGCTCGTGGTGAGCCTCGTGGGGGCCGGCTTCGCCGTGCAGGAGGATCCGGCACGGGCGTTCTTCATGCCGTGGTGGCGCGCCTACCAGCTGCTGCTCGGCGCCCTCGTCGCGATGTGGATCGCGCGCGGCGGCCGCGTGCCCCGGTGGCGGCCGGCGGGCATCGACGTCGTGGCGCTGGCCCGGCTCGCGGTGCTGGCCGTGCTCGTGGTGATGTACGCCGTCCCCTCGTTCTACGTCGTGAGCCCGAGCCCGTGGAGCCTCGCCATCGCGGTGCCCGTGGCGCTGGTGCTCGCCACCCCGGGTGACCCGGCGCGTGACCCGCTCTCGCGATGGGGCGGCTGGCGCCCGCTGGCCTGGGTGGCCACGACCTCCTACGTGCTCTACCTGTGGCACTGGCCGGTGTGGGTGCTGCTGCGCGTGGTGACCACCGTGCCCGGCTGGGTGCTCGTGGTGGCGGCGTTCCTCGCCAGCGGCGTGCTCGCGTGGGCGACCCACCGGTGGGTGGAGGTGCCGCTGCGCGACGGCGCCCGCATCCGCCACTGGCCCAACTGGCGCACCATCGCCGTGGGCGTCACGGCGTCGGCGGTCACCGCCGTCGCGCTCGGCGGCGTCGCGCGTGCCCTGCCGCTGCCCCGGTGGCAGGAGCTGCTCAAGCCGCCGCTCACCTCGGTCAAGCAGGACGGCAGCCCGGACGCCTCGGTGTGCTTCGTGGGTCTCGACGTCACCGACGTCACCACGTGCGAGCGCGGCCCCGCCGGCGCGAGCAAGACGGTGATGCTCGTGGGCGACAGCCACGCGATCCAGTGGCAGGGCGGGTTCGTGGCCGCGGCGCAGAAGGACGGCTTCCGGCTCATCACGGCGACCAAGCAGTCTTGCCCGGTGTGGGACCTGCCGGTGGCGAGCACGAAGCTCCAGCGCACGTACACCGAGTGCGCCACGTGGCGGCAGAACCTGTTCGCGCTCATCGCGCAGACCAAGCCGGACGTCCTGGTGCTGGCGTCCACCACCGCGTGGACCAACGCGGTGGACGCCAACGGCCAGCCCTACCCCGACCCGAGCCAGGCGATCTCGGCGGCGGTCACGAAGACCCTCGGCGAGGTCATGCCGGACGCGCGCACCACGGTGGTGCTCGGCGACAACCCGGTGCTGCCCGGACCGCCGGGCTCGTGCCTCGGCCGGGCCGCGAAGCCGTCGGACTGCGACTTCACCGGCGACCCGCACGGGCGCGGTCTCGACGTCGTCCGCACGGCGGCAGCGGCGGCGGGGGCGACGAACGTCGACACGTTCCCGCACCTGTGCCCGGACCCGAGCGCGTGCTCGCTGGTCGACGGGCGGATCGTGATCTACCGCGACACCGACCACGTCACGAACACCTACGCCGGCTCGCAGGGCCCGTGGTTCTCGGAGTGGCTCAAGCCGATGCTCTGACGAGCGTCTCGTCCTGCGCATGCCGGAGCCGCGGGGCGTGCCGGGTCACAGGGCCGCGGGCGGCACCTGGGTGGTGAGGCAGAAGGGGTGGCCGGCCGGGTCGAGCAGGATCCGCCGCAGCCCCGGCGCGGGCTGGTGCGCCGCCACGGTCGCGCCGAGCCGGACCGCCTCCGCCACCGCGGGCTCGAGGTCGTCGACGGCGAGGTCGAGGTGGACCTGCTTGGGCACGTCAGCCGCGGGCCACGTGGGCGGCACGTAGCCCTCGACGCGCATGGCCGCGATCGCCACCCACTCCGTGCGCACGACCACGGCGGCGTCGCCCGCGTGCACCACGCGACCCCCGAGCACGTCGGCCCAGAACTGCGCGAGCGGGCCGGGCTCGGCGCAGTCGAGCGTGACCACCCCGCGCGACGCGACCACCATGCGCCCGATCGTAGGAGCGATCGGGCCCAGGTCGGCCCATGGGCGCGATCCGGCGAGGCGGGTCGCGACGTCCGATTATCGCCAGTCCTCGGTCGGTGGCCTGGGGCAGACTCTGCCCCGTGAGCACCGCGACCGCCCTGCCGCCGGCCTACTCTGGGCCGGCCGGGCTCGACGTCGACGCCGCCTACCAGGCCCTGGTGTCGCGCGACCGGCGCTTCGACGGACGGCTGTGGTTCGGGGTGACGAGCACCGGTGTCTACTGCCGCCCGGTGTGCCCGGCGCAGACGCGGAAGCGCAGCAACGTGCGCTACTTCGCGGCGCCCGCGGCCGCCGTGAGCGCCGGCTTCCGCGCCTGCAAGAGGTGCCGGCCGGACTCGGCGCCGGGCTCGCGCCACTGGGACCACCGCGGCGACCTCGCCTCGCGGGCGCTGCGGCTCATCGCGGACGGCGCGGTCGACGAGGGCGGCGTCACCGGGCTCGCGGCGACGCTGCACGTCTCCGAGCGCCACCTGCACCGCACGCTCGTGGCCGAGGTCGGGGCCGGACCGCTGCAGCTCGCGGTGAGCCGCCGCGCCCAGACGGCGCGGCTGCTGGTCGAGCAGACCGAGCTGCCGCTCTCGGAGGTCGCGTTCGCCGCCGGCTTCGCCAGCATCCGGCAGTTCAACGACGTCATGCGCCGCGAGTTCGGGGCGCCGCCGTCGCAGCTGCGCCGTCGTCCGGTCGCGCCGATCCCGGCGTCGGACCCGGCGCTGGTGCTGCGGCTGCGGCTGCGACCGCCCTACGACGCGCAGGCCGTGGGGGCCCATCTGGCGGCGCGGGCCGTCGTCGGCCTCGAGCAGCACACGGCCGACGGCGACGCATGGACGCACCGCAGGGTGGTGGGCACCCGGCGCGGCCCGGCCGTGACCGAGGTGCGGGTGGCCGGCGACCACGTCGTCGTCCGGAGCGGCACCGACCTGCGGGCCACGGCGTCCCTCGTGCGGCGGGTGCGCCGCTGGCTCGACCTCGACGCGGACCCGGACGCCATCGGCGAGGTCCTGCGCGCCGACGCCGACCTGCGCCCGCTGGTGACGGCGCGGCCCGGGCTGCGCGTGCCCACCACGGTGGACCCGTGGGAGACCCTCGTGCGGACCGTGGTGGGCCAGCAGGTGTCGGTGGCCGGGGCGCGCACGCTGCTGGGCCGGCTGGTGGCCGCGTTCGGCACGCCGGTGGCCGACGGGCTCGCGGCCTTCCCGGGGCCCGGCGTCCTCGCGGCGTCGGCGCCGGAGGCGATCTCCGCCCTGGGCATGCCGCGCACGCGCGGGCGCACCCTGCACCTCGCGGCGCGCGCGGTCGCGCGCGGGGAGGTCGACCTGACAGGCGGCGACCCCGATGAGGTCGCCGCCACCCTGCTGCGGATCCCGGGCATCGGGCCGTGGACGGCGGACTACCTGCGGCTGCGCGGCCTCGGCGACCCGGACGCGTTCCCCGCCGGCGACCTCGGGCTGCGCCAGTCGGCCGAGCGGCTCGGCCTCCCGTCCGACGCCGCGGCGCTCGCGGTGCGCGCCGCCGCCTGGAGCCCCTGGCGCTCCTACGCAGCGCAGCACCTCTGGACCGCGATCACCCAGCACGGCCGCGATGTCACTGGTGAAACGGTCGCTTCCCGGGCCGAGTAGCAACCGTTTCACCAGTGACATCGGGTCCGAACGAGAAGGAGAGACCATGAGCAGCGAGCCGTACGAGACCGCGGAGGCCGCCGTCCCCGGCGGCCGGGTCGTCGTCGTGGTCGACCCGGACGACGGGGCCGTCGTGGCGTCCGGCTTCGGCGGGCTCGACCTGGTGTTCGGCTTCCTCACCGAGCAGGAGCAGGCTCGTGGCCACCGCGAGGCGCCGGACTCCCCGCGGGTGGCGCCCGTCGTCGCCGCGCTCGCGGCCTACGCCGCCGGCGACCTCGACGCCCTCGACCGGGTCGAGGTGCGGCAGCCCGGCGGCGCGTTCATGCAGCGCGCCTGGACCGAGCTGCGCGGCGTGCGGGCAGGCCGCACCGACAGCTACGCCGGCCTCGCCGCCCGGGCCGGGAGCCCCACCGCGGTGCGGGCCGCCGGCCAGGCGTGCGCGACCAACCACGTCGCGCCGTTCGTGCCCTGCCACCGGATCCTGCGCAGCGACGGCTCGCTCGGGGGCTATGCCTACGGCCTGCCCGTCAAGGAGGCCCTGCTCGTGCACGAAGGCGCCCTGCTCTCCTGACGCCCGCCTCGCGGGTGCCGGACCGCTCACCCGAGACCGGGCCACGGGTGCCGCGCGGCTGCTGACGGGGTCGATCGGCGCCGGGCAGCACGACCCATCGGCGGCGCAGCGGCGAAACCCGTTGGGCGTGCTGGTGATCGGCGCCTAGCCTCGACGCCGTGACCACCACGCAGACCTCGATCGAGCGCACGCTGCGCGCGGCGCTCAACCCGGCGATGCGGGCCCGCGACAGCGTCGCGGTCTCGGCGCTGCGCACCGCGCTCGCGGCGATCGCCAACGCCGAGGCGGTCGACGTCACCGCGCACTCCATGGGGGAGGGCGGGTCCCGGCACGTCGCCGGTGCCGTCGTCGGGGTCGGCGCCGCCGAGGTCGCCCGCCGGCAGCTGCACGAGCGCGACGTGCGCGCGATCGTGCAGCTCGAGGTCGACAGCCGGCGGTCCGACGCCGACGAGCTCGAGCGCCACGGCGCGACCGACCGGGCCCGGTCGCTGCGCGAGGAGGCCGAGGTGCTGGCCGCGGTGCTGCGGCACGTGCCGGAGGGGGAGTCCTAGGCTGCGCGTGTGAGCCTCATCGTCGACCTGCGCAGCGACACCGTCACCCGACCGACGCCCGAGATGCGGGCCGCCATGGCGGCCGCGGACGTCGGTGACGACGTCTACGGCGAGGACCCCACGGTCAACGCCCTCGAGGCGCGGGTGGCCGGGCTGCTCGGCCACGAGGCCGGGCTGTTCACGCCGTCCGGGTCGATGGCCAACCAGCTCGGGCTGCGCCTGCACGCCGGGCCGGGCAGCGAGGTGGTGACGGACGCGCAGGCCCACGTGGTGCGCGCCGAGCTCGGCGCGGCCGCGGCCTTCAGCGGCATCACCACGCGCACGTGGGACGCGCCGCGCGGGCTGCTCGACCCCGCGGTGGTGCGCGGCTTCATCCGCCCGGCCGCCGGCCCCTACCTGGTGTCGACGACGGCGATCGCGGTGGAGAACACGCACAACTTCGGCGGCGGCACGGTGCAGCCGCTCGACCGCTTGCAGGAGGTGCGTGCGCTCGCCGACGAGCACGGCCTCGCGGTGCACCTCGACGGTGCCCGGCTGTGGAACGCGCACGTGGCCTCGGGCGTGCCGCTGCACGCCTACGGCGCGATCGCCGACACGGTGTCCGTGTGCCTGTCCAAGGGGCTCGGGGCGCCGGTGGGCTCGGTGCTCGTCGGCCGCGCCGACCGCATCGGCGAGGCGCTGGTGTGGCGCAAGCGCTACGGCGGCGGCATGCGGCAGGCCGGCATCCTGGCCGCGGCCGGCGCGTTCGCGCTCGACCACCACGTCGAGCGCCTCGCCGACGACCACGCCCGCGCCCAGCGGCTCGCGTTCACGATCGCGGAGGCCGTCGACGACGTCGTGGAGCCGGAGCACGTCGAGACCAACATCGTCGTGCTCGACCTCGCACCCAGCGGCTGGACGGCGGCCGCGCTCGCAGCCGCGGCGGCCGAGGACGGCGTGCGCATCTCGGCGCTGGGGCCCACGTTCGCCCGTCTCGTCACGCACCTCGACGTCGACGACGAGGGCGTCGACCACGCCGGCACCGTGCTCGCCCGCTTGCTGCGCTCGCCACGCTGAGCGCCACGTTGGCGGCGCAGTGATGCCCTAGTCGGTGTGGGCGATCACGCGGTCGAGCAGCGACGCGGCGAGCTCGCTGCCCTCGTCGGCCAGCCGCTGCAGCGTGACGGCGTCGCCCTCCGCGGCCGCGATCGTCGCACGCTCGTCGGCGGCCGTCGCCACCCCGCTGTCGATCAGCCGCTCCAGGAGCTCGAGGTCCCGCGAGGCGGCAGCGAGCCGGGCGAGGATGTCTCCCGCCTGCTCGTTCCCCATGTCCACGAGGTACATCAGCGTCTCGATGTCGCCGTCGTCCCCGGCGAGCCGGGCGAGGCGGTCCGCTGCCGCCTCGTTGCCCTCGTCCACCAGCCTGCGCAGGGCTGCTCGGTCGCTCCCGGTCACGGCCCGAGAGTACGTCCGCGGATCGTGCGATGGCAGTCCGGCGCGTCCCGCGCCCTGGTCGTCGCCCGAGTGCGTCGCGGTGCTGACGTCGCCCAGCAAGGGCTCGGAGGCTGGGCCCCTGCTCTGCGAGCCACGGATCCGCGCGGGAAGGGCGTGATCTCAGGCGGTCCGCGCGCGACTCATCGGTCGCACCCTGCTGACGCGACGGGTCAGCTGGTCTCGTCGATCGTCCGGGGGACCTGGAAGCGCCGGACCTCTTGTGGCCACCCACAGGCCACTGCGATCTTCCCCGCCCACAGCCGAGCCGCGTGCTCATCGGCCACATCCACCACCGAGAAGCCGCCGATGTGCTCCTTGGTCTCGATGTACGGGCCGTCCGTGAACAGCGGCGTCCCGTCCGACGGGTCGACGCTGAACACCGGGCCGTCGTCCAGTCCTCCGGTGAAGATCAGGACCCCGGCAGCCCTCATCTCGGCCAGCAGCGGCCGCAGCGCCTTGACCCGCTCGATCACCTCCGCCTCCGTGAGGTCTGGCACCCATCCGTCGTAGAAGGCGATCAGGTACTCGGGCATGTCTCCTCCTCCGGCGAGCCGCTGTGGCCACCCTTCACCAAGTACACGAACGGCAGCAGCCCGTTTCGACACCTACCGCCGACTTTCGCCCGACGAGACCCTGGTCGCTCTCACCGATGCTGCATCTGCCAGGCGAGGTCGATGGCCATGCGAACGGCACGAGGCTGAGCTCGATCGAGATAGGCCTCCACCTTGTGATGCGTCTCCATGCGCGGCGGTACGCCGAAGCCGTCCGGGTCGGCGTCCATCAACGACTGTCGCTCGCTCAGCGGAACCCGGATCACCAGGGTGTTCGGGTCCTGGAGACGAGCGACGAGCCGGTCCCTGACGTACCAGGCCGGACGAAGCGCGGTCCCCTTGCGCCTCACCCCTGGCAGCGACTCCGCGTAGCGAGCGACCTCATCCGGGGTCATGCGCGAAGCGTAGGCCCGCGCATCCGGGCACAACCGAGTCGGAACGGCACCTAGGCTGCAGGTCCCACGATCTCCAGCACGTCTGAGGTGGCGACCCATCGAGGGCCTTCGAAGGCCCGGATGCTCTGGCCGACCACGAGGTTCGCCCAGAACTCTCTCGCCAGCGGGTGCAGGCGCACGATGGCCTGTCCGCCGGGAGAGACGCTGTCCTGGTCCTCGATCACGAGTGGCGCATCGTTGACCGTCGGCTTGCCCTCCCACAGGTTCCCGATGTCCCACGAGGCTCGGTAGCCGCTCAGAATCGGAGTTTGCCGCCCACTGTCACCAGTGGCCGGAAGCAGGGTGAGTCGGGCGCGGACGAAGCCGTGGTCTCGCTCATGTTCGAGCCACCGGTCGAGGTCCCCCATGCCAGCGATACTGCCGGGCCGATGTCGCTAAGGCGAGCGCTGTCGGCACCTATCCGCCGTGTTCTGTGCGGCGATGAGCGGCAACCCAGTTGTCTGCGGACAAGGCCGACACGCTCGGCGGGCTATCGATCAAGCATTCCGGGCAGCGGGAGAAGAACCTGTCGCTGGTGCTCCATCGATGCAGGTCGCCGTCCACCGAGATTGGGGCGTGATGCGCCTGGTCTGGCGCATCACGCCCCGATCTCACTGAATAGGCGGCGTCAGCCGCCGCTGCCGTTGCAGGCCACGCCGGGCGACGGCACGAGCGCCTTCAGGCCAGCTCGCACGTAGATGCCGTAGCTCTGCACTCCGTGGTAGCGGTCGACACCGCCCGGGCTCTGGTTCCCCCGCACGGCCAACGCGTCGTCGTCGAAGCCCGGAGGGTTTCCCTCGAGCGAGTCCGCCCTGTCCAGACCGGAGTACGCGCACTCTGATGCGGCGTGGTCTGTCGCCGCGGGGTAGCCACCGTTGCCGGTGTACTCACCCGCATTCGCGACGCCAGTTCCTGAGAGCACCAGCCCCGCCGTAACGGCGCAGGTTGCGATGATTCGCTTCATATCGACTCCTCACTGCCCGACGCCCGAGTTGACCGATGACCTCGGAAAGTTACCAAGGGCAGCCTCACTTCGAAGCGAAACAGTGGAAAGCAGTGCTCGCCTACCGCGCAGGGGCGAGCGCGAATAGCCGGTTATCGAGCGACCCGCCGGCACCTGACCCGAAGCCTCGCGCAGGCTCCTGGCTGCCGAGAAGTCTCAAGCAGCCGGCTATCGCGCGGCGCAGGAAGTGGGATGCACCGTCTCAGGTGCGCGCGCCGAGTGGCTCGGCGGGACGGCGGTCGAGCAGGGGCGGCAGCTGGCGCACGGCGGTGGCGAGGGCGCGCAGGTCGCCGTCGACGAGGGCCTGCGGGCCGTCGCACAGCGCGGTGTCGGGATGCGGGTGGACGTCGACGATGATCCCGTCGGCGCCGACGGCGATGGCCGCGCGCGAGAGCGGCACCACGAGGTCGCGGCGGCCGCCGGAGTGCGAGGGGTCCACCACCACGGGCAGGTGGGCGAGGTCGTGCGCCACCGGCACCGCCGACACGTCGAGGGTGTTGCGCGTGGCCTTCTCGAAGGTGCGGATGCCGCGCTCGCACAGCACCACCTCGAGGTTGCCGCGCTGCGCGATGTACTCCGCGGCCATGAGCCACTCCTCGATGGTGGAGCTCATGCCGCGCTTGAGCATCACCGGCTTGCCCACCGCGCCGACGGCCTGGAGCAGCGAGAAGTTCTGGGCGTTGCGCGTACCCACCTGGAGCATGTCGGCGTAGGAGGCGACGAGGTCGACGTCGGCCACGTCGACCACCTCGGTCACCACCGGGAGGCCGGTCTCCTCGCGCACCTCGGCCAGGATCCGCAGGCCCTGCTCACCGAGGCCCTGGAAGGCGTACGGCGACGAGCGCGGCTTGAAGGCGCCTCCGCGCAGCAGCGTGGCGCCGGCCCCCTTGGCCATGAGCGCCGCCTGCAGCGTCTGCTCCGGCGTCTCGACGGCGCACGGGCCGGCGATCAGCGTGAAGGTCTCGGGGCCGATCGGCACGCGCGAGGCGCCGACGTACACGGTCGACATCTGCGGGTGGTGCTGGCGCGACACCAGCTTGAACGGGGTCGAGATGCGCACCACCTCGGCCACGCCGGCGAGCGCGCGCAGGTTGAGGCCGTGGAATCGGTCGATGTCCCCGACCAGCCCGACGATGGTGCGGGTGTCGCCGCGGCTGACGAAGGCCTCGCCGCCGGCCTCGGCGACGCGGGCGACGACGGCGTCGATCTCGGTGTCGGTGGCTCCAGGGCTCATGACGACGACCATGGTGGGGTCCGTGCCTCTCGTGCGGGCGCCGTCCGGGGCCCGGGACGACGAGAGCCCCGGCCGGTTCGGCGCGGGGCTCGTTGCGGGGGTGGGCGCGTCAGACGGGACGGCCCACCCGGGGAGACCCGGGCCGGACGCCATAGAACCGCCAGCTGCGCACGGGAGGACGGTAGCCCAGCCCTCCCACCAGGTGGACGTCGTGTCCACGATGCGGGACGACGCCGACCCCCGCCACGGGTCGCGTCCGGCGCCTCGGCACCATGGGGGAGTGGCAGCGGGGAGCGGCGCGGGGCCGGCGGTGGTGACGTCCGCGCATCCGCGCGTCCCCCCGGGCCAGGAGCTGCACGAGTCGCTGCGCGTCATGCACTACGGGCGGCCGCCGCAGTTCCGCCCCGACTCGTGGGACTTCCAGGTGCTCGGCGCGACCGAGGACGGCGGGGCGACCCGGTGGACCTACGAGGACCTCATGTCGCTCCCGCAGTCCGACGTCACCGCGGACCTGCACTGCGTCACCCGCTACACCGTGCTGGATCTCGTGTGGTCCGGCGTCGCCGCCGCCACGATCCTCGAGCTCGCGCCGCCCGCCCCGGAGGCGACGCACGTGCTGGTGTGGGCCGACCGCGGCTACACCGCCAACCTGCGCATCGACGACCTCGCCTCGGCGTCGTCGGTGCTCGCGCACAGCTGCGGCGGCACGCCGCTCCCGGTCGAGCACGGCTGGCCGCTGCGCCTGGTCGTGCCGCACCGCTACGCGTGGAAGGGCCCCAAGTGGGTGCGCGGGTTCGAGTACCTCACCGAGGACAGGCGCGGCTTCTGGGAGGAGCGGGGCTACCACAACATCGGCGACCCGTGGCTCGAGCAGCGCTACTCCTACCAGGAGTCCGACGGCGACGGGCCGCCGCTGCCCCACCAGCACGACCACGCGGGCTGACGCCGCGACCGGCGCACGACGACGGCCCGGGTCAGACGACGTCGAGCGAGACCGTGGAGCCCCACGGCACCATGTCGCCGGCCTTCACCGACTGCGACACGACCCGGCCGAACGGGGTGAACCCGATCGGGTAGCTCACCTCGACCTTGAGGCCGAGGCCGGCCAGCTGCGTGCGAGCGTCGGCCTCGGGCACGCGGTAGAGGTCGGGCATCTGCACCAGCGGCGGACCCTTGCTGACCACCACCTGCACGGTGTCGCCGGGGAACACCTTGGCGCCGGCCTTGGGCGTGGTGGACACGACGTCGCCCTTGGCCACGGTCTTGCTGTAGTCCTCGGTGACCTGCGGCGTGAGACCCAGCTTCTTGATCGCCGCGACCACCTGCGACGACGGCTTGCCCACGTAGCTCGGCAGCGGCACGGGCGCCGGGCCCTTGGACACGACGAGGGTGACCTCCTGGCCGCGCTTGAGCTTCTGGCCGGGAGCGGGGTCGGTGGTGACGACGGAGCCCTTCGGCACGGTGTCGTCGTAGGTCTGCCGCTGGCCGCCGACGGCGAGGGACGCGTCGGTCAGGGCGGCGGTGGCCTCGTCGACGGACATCCCCTTCACCTGCGGGACGGCGTAACGCTCCGGGCCCTTGGACACCACGGCCGAGACCACCGAGCCCTCGCGTGCCTCGGCACCGCCGGCGGGATCGGTGGAGATGATCTGGCCGGCCTTGACCGTCTCGCTGAAGTCGGTGCTGCTCGCGTCGAGCGTGAGTTGGAGCGGGTCGAGCTTGGCCGCGGCCTGCTGCGGGGTGAGGCCCACGAGCCCGGGCACCTGCACGGTCTTGGTGGCGCCGTACACCCAGGCCATGCCCGACACCAGGGCACCGAGCAGGAGCAGCACCACGAGCGGGATCCAGCCCCGCCGCCGCCGGCGCCGTGCCGTGGGGGCCGCGCCGTCCGGCGGGATCGACGGGTGGGTCGTGGTGATCGCCCGCGGCGCGCCGGAGGTGGACGTGGTCGACAGCGGCACCACGAGGGTGGCGGCCTGGTCCTCGGCGACGCCGAACGGCCGCGGGCTGGGCAGCACCCGGCGCGCCTCGCGGACGTCGGCGAGGAACGCCGAGGCGTCGGCGTAGCGCTCGTCGGCGTCGCGGGCCGTGGACCGGGCGACGAGGTCGTCGACGAGCCGCGGCACGCCCGGCCGGATCGTCGACGGCGCGGGCACCGCGGCGTTGACGTGCTGGTAGGCGACGGCCAGCGGCGTCTCGCCGGCGAAGGGCACGGAGCCCGTGAGCATCTCGTAGAGCAGGATGCCGGCCCCGTAGACGTCGCTGCGGGCGTCGGCGATGCCGCGCTCGACCTGTTCGGGGGACAGGTAGGCGACCGTGCCGATGAGCAGCCCCTGCGTGGCCGCCGTGGACGTGGCCGCCGAGATGGCTCGGGCCAGCCCGAAGTCGGCCACCTTCACCCGGCCGTCGTCGGTGAGCAGGACGTTCTCCGGCTTGACGTCGCGGTGCACGAACCCGGCCGCGTGGGCCGCCTCGAGCGCCTGGAGCACGGGGTCGAGGATCGTGAGCGCCTGCTCGGCGGTGAGGCGCCCGACCTGGCGCAGCACGTCGCGCACGGTGCGGCCCGGCACGTACTCCATGACCAGGTAGACGAGCCCGTCGTCCTCGCCCTGGTCGTAGACGGCCACCACGTGGGGGTCGGACAGGCGTGCGGCGGACTTGGCCTCGCGCTGGAACCGCGACACGAACGCGGCGTCGTCGGCGAGGGTCGCGTGCATCACCTTGAGGGCGACGGCGCGGTCGAGCCGGAGGTCCGTGGCCTCGTACACCGTGGCCATGCCGCCGCGCGCGAGCCGGTTCTCCACCCGGTAGCGGCCGTCGACGACGCGCCCGACCAGCGCGTCGGGCCGCGTACCGGCAGAGGTCTCCACGGTCCAGGAGTCTACGTTCGACACGCCGTGGGGCCGTCCTGCCGCGCCGGGTCCCGGACATCGGGCGCCGCGCACCGGTCCCGGGCCGTGACCCCGCCGTGACGGCGCCGAGACCCGCGGACCGCCCGGAGGCGCCGCTCGCGCGCGGTCCGCCGCCGCGGACGGCAGGATGGCGGGGTGAGCCACGTCCGCGACCGGATCGCCCTGAGCGAGGCCGAGGCCGGCGCGATGCTGCGCGAGTCGCGGATCCCCGTGCTGGTCACCAACGGCCCGGACGGGGTGCCCGACCCCGTGCCCATGTGGTTCGTCGTCGACGACAACGGCACCGTGTGGATGCGCACGTACGCCGCGAGCCAGAAGGTGCGCAACCTCGAGCGCGACCCGCGGTTCGCCGCGCTGGTCGAGTCCGGCGAGCGCTACGCGCAGCTGCGCGGCCTCCAGCTGACCGGCACGGTGGAGCTGGTCGAGGACGTCGACCGTATCTGCGACGTGATGGCGCGGCTGCTGGTGAAGTACGAGGGGCTCGACCCGGCGCACGCCGACGACGTGCGCGCCGCCTACCGCGTGCGGGCGCCCAAGCAGCGCGCGCTGCGGCTGCACGTCGCGCGCACTGTGTCGTGGGACCACGCCAAGGCGCCGGGGACCCCCGCGTGACCGCCCCGCGTCCGGGGTCCCGCTGATGGGGCACCTCGCCTACCTCGGCGTGCTCGCGCTGGTGGTGATCGGGAGCACGTGGCTCGAGGTCGCGCTGCGCACCCGCGTGCTCTCGCGCTGGCGCCGGCTGCTGCTCACGATCGGACCCGTCCTCGTGGTCTTCAGCCTCTGGGACGCCTACGCCGTGTCCGCGGGGCACTGGTCGTTCGACCCCGCGCGCACCACCGGGGTCACCGTCGGCGACGTGCCGCTCGAGGAGCTGCTGTTCTTCGTGGTGGTGCCGGTGGCCTCGCTGCTGACCCTCGAGGCGGTGCGCTCGGCACGGCGCTGGGAGGTCGGCGACGAGCCGCCGGGCACGTGCGTGGACGGGGTGCGCCGCGACGACGCCACGGCAGGCGGCCCGGCCTCGGCGAAGCCCGAGCGCCGCCCGCACGGCGGGCCGGGGGACGGGCGGTGACCTACACCTCGCTCGCGGTCCTCGCGGTCGCGCTGACGGCGCTGGCGGACCTCGCGGTGCTGCGCACGCGGCTGCTGCGCCGGCGCGTGTTCTGGACGGCCTACGCGATCGTCGTCGGCTTCCAGCTGCTCACCAACGGCGTCCTCACGGGTCTGCGCATCGTGCGGTACGACGGAGCCGCGATCGTCGGCTCCTCGACGCCGGCCGCCGGGCCGCCGCCGTTCCTCGGCGACGGCCGTATCGCCTGGGCCCCGGTGGAGGACCTGCTCTTCGGCTTCGCGCTCGTGCTGCTGACCCAGGCGCTGTGGGTGTGGTGGGGACGACGCGGGGTGCAGCGCACGCCCTACGCCGGACCGCCGCGCCTGCCGCTGCCCGGATCGCCCCGCCGCGACGACTGACGAGGCGGGTCAGGCGCCCTCGCGCAGCTCCGCCGGCGCGCGCATGTGCCAGGCGTCGGCCACCAGCTCGCGCAGCCGGGGCACGCGCACGGCGGCCAGGCGCAGCATCACCAGCGGGAAGCCGTCGTAGCCGGGGGTGGTGAAGAACAGCTCGGGCTCCCCGAGCAGCAGCGCCTGCTTCTCCGCCTCGTCGCCGACGTAGAGCACGGCGACGTCCGTGCGGATGACCCGGCGGCCGCCCTCGCGGTCCGGGTAGGACCACACGAACCCCTTGCCGCCCACGCGGAAGTCGAACCCGTCGCTGTCGATCTCCTCGACGTGCGGCAGGGCGAGCGCGATGCGGCGCACGTCCTCGGCGTCTGCCACGTCCCCTCCTCCCGGTGCCCGCCGAGCCTAGGCCGGATCACCGACACGGCTCGCCTCGCGCCTGGAGCGGTCATTACGCTCCCTGCGGGGGCACGACGTCAGGGCGAGGATGGCGGGGACGGCCACGGCCGTCGTCGACCGTCGCAGGTGCGGCACCGGGGGGTGCAGGGTGGGAGTCCGGCTCTTCGAGCTCGAGGACCTCGGCGAACGGCTGCCGCAGGTGCTCAAGCCGGCGGCCAGGCGCGCGCGCGACCTCGTCGACGGCAACTGGCCCAGCGAGGTGGCCGTGCGGCGCCTCGCGCGCACGCCCCGCGACCCGCGCACGTTCAGCGAGAAGGTGCGCTACCGCGCGGCGTTCGACCGCCGCCCGATCCTCACCTCCATGGTCGACAAGGTCGCCGTGCGCGACTACGTGCGCGAGCGGCTCGGCGACGAGGTGCTGACCCCGGTCGTGGGCGCGTTCGACGACCCGGGACGCATCCCGTGGCGCGAGCTCCCGCGCGAGTACGTCGTCAAGGCCACGCACGGCTCGGGCGCCGTCGTCGTCGTGTTCGACGGCGCGCCCGCGGGCAACCGGCTCCCGGGCTCCGCGCGGTTCTGCGAGTGGGAGCGCTTCGCCGTCCGCCCGGAGCACGCGAGCCCGCCGCGGATCGTGGCGCTGGGCCGCCGGTGGCTCGAGCTCGACTACTCCCACAGCCCCGGCCACGTGCCGGAGTGGGGCTACCGCGACGTCCCGCGCCGCGTCCTCGTGGAGCACCTCGTGCCGGGCACGGGCGGCGAGCTGCCGACCGACTACAAGTTCATGTGCTTCGACGGCACCTGCCCGCTGTTCTACGTCGTCGGCGGCCGGTTCACCGACCACCGCATCGCCGTGTTCGACGGCGACGGCTCGCCCTCCGCGATCCGGTTCGGCCCGCACCCGGACAAGGAGCACCCGCCGCTCGTGCCGCACTGGCGCGAGCTCAAGGCGGCGGCCGAGGAGCTCTCGCGCGGGCTGGACTTCGTGCGGGTGGACATCTACCCCGTGGGCACGGGCATGGCCTTCGGCGAGATGACGATGTACCACGACGGCGGGCGCAACAGCTGGGAGCCGGCGTCCGCCGACGAGCTGATCGGCTCGTGGTGGAAGGTGCCGGACGACAGCGTGCTGCGCGGGGACTGACCGCTCGCGGACGGCTGCCCGGTCAGCGCGACGTCGGCGCGTGCAGCCCGTGCGGGTGGCCCTCGCCGTGGCGTCGCCGGGCCGCGCGCGCCGCGCGCCACGCGGGCAGCGCCACGGCCAGCCGGCGCCGGGTGGGCACGGTCGCGCGCCGCGTGAACACCTGGTAGTCGATGCGCTCCACCTCGTCGACGATGCCGCAGTAGAGGACGCGGGCGGCCTCGATGCAGGGCTGCGACGACGGGTGGAGCATCGCGACGCCCGGCCGCGAGCGCTCCTCGAGCCGGCGCACCCGCGCGACCTGGTCCTCGAGCACGCGGCGTACGCCGGGGGTCACCACCCGGCGCTCGAGCTCCTCGCGGGTGACGCCGTGCCGGTGGAGGTCCTCGAGCGGGATGTACACGCGCCCGCGGTCGAGGTCCTCGCCCACGTCGCGGACGAAGTTGGCCAGCTGGAACGCCGTGCCCAGCTCCTGCGCGTGCTCGTAGGCCTCGGGAGCCGTCGGCTCCAGGATCGGCACCATCTGGAGGCCGATCACCGACGCCGAGCCGTAGACGTACGTCGTCAGGTCGTCGTACGTCGGGTACTCGCTCACGGTGAGGTCCATGCGCATCGAGCGCAGGAACGCGTCGAAGTGCTCCACGGGGATGTCCCACCGCTGCACCGTGTCGACGACCGCCGCGCAGACCGCGTCGTCGCTGCGGCCGCGGGCCAGGTCGTCGCGGAAGCGCGCCGACCACGCGTCGAGCTCGGCCGCCCGCTGGGCGGCGGTGGCGTCCGAGCCGAGGTCGTCGACGATCTCGTCGGCGTACCGCGCGAATCCGTACAGCGCGTGCACGTAGGGGCGCTTGGCCGGCGGGAGCAGGAGCGTGGCCAGGTAGTAGGTGCGGCCGTGCTGCGCGTTGAGGACGCGGCAGCGCTCGTAGGACTCCCGCAGCGTCGGGTCGGTGATGCCCGCGCGGTCCAGGTCGCGCGCGCTCATGGGACGGCGCACCTCATGGGGTCAGATCCTCGCACCGATGCGTGGTGCCCGCCGGTCGGGCCGTGCCACGATACCGAGCGTGCGGCCCATCCCGACCGGACACCGCAGCCGCGCGCCGCGGCTCGCCCTGCTCTGGGTGCTGGTCGCCCTGCTGCTGCCCGCCGTGGCGGCGTGCGGGGGGACGACGTCGGCGGCCGCACCCTCCGTCCCCGCGGGATCGGGGACGGCGGCGCTCGCGCCGGCGCAGCCGGTGTCCGGCCTGCCCACGATGACGGTGGCTGCGCTCCCGCCGCAGGGGGTCGACACGTTGCGCCTCATCGCGGCGGGGGGCCCGTTCCCCTACGCCAAGGACGGCGCGACGTTCTCCAACCGCGAGGGGCTGCTGCCGGCCCATCCGTCGGGCTGGTACCAGGAGTACACGGTCGTCACGCCGGGCTCGCCGGACCGCGGTGCCCGGCGCATCGTCGCGGGGCGCGACGGTGGCAAGTTCTACTCCGACGACCACTACGCGTCGTTCCACGAGATCGTCTCGGGGGTGTCCGGATGAGTGCACTGAGGCTGTCCGAGCTGCGCGGCGTGCGTCGCGCCGAGGGCCGCGCCGTCGACGAGTACGAGGACGCGGCCGCCAGGCTCGGCTGGCGCTGCGTGGTGCTCGACGGCACCGACGTCGAGGACCGCGCCGCGTTCCTCGAGGCGTGCGACGAGGCCTTCGAGCTGCCCGAGTGGTTCGGCATGAACTGGGACGCGCTCGAGGAGTGCCTGGCCGACCTCGACCACGAGGGCGCCGACGGGGTGCTCGTGGTGTGGTCGGGCTGGGGCGAGTTCGCCGAGGCCGACCCGCCCGACTTCGCCGTGGCGCTCGACGTCCTGCGCGGCGCGGTGCGCGGCTGGAACCGCGACGGCGTCGGCGGGGGAGTGGTGCTGCTGGGCGAGGGCCCCGACATCGACGTCGACGCCCTCTGACGCCTGCCCCGGGTCAGCGGGAGGCCGGCTGCACCACGAGCAGGTCGCGCCGGGCCGCCGAGACCGCGTCCTCCGGGACGAGCCCGTGGGCGCTGGGCTCACCGAAGAGCAGCTGGCGCTCCCGCGGCGAGATCGACACCGCGATCGCGACCGCGGCGGCGGAGGCCACCATGGCGATGCCGTCCGAGAGCTCGATGAGGCTGTCGGCCGAGGCGCTGGTCTCCCACAGCCCGTAGAGGGTGAACGCGGCGACGCCGAGCATCACCCACTTCAGCGAGCGCGGCCTCAGGCCGGAGGCGGCCGCGAGCGGCAGCGCCCACAGCAGGTACCAGGGCTGCACGACCGGGCCGAACAGCACGACGACGACGAAGGCGAGCGTGGCGCCGCGCACCGGGGTGCGCCCCTCGGGACGCAGGATCAGCCAGGCCACGATGGCGATCGCCGCGATCATGAACAGCATCCGGAAGACGTTCACGGCGAGGTCGGTGTGGTCGCCCAGACCGATCCAGTCGAGCACGTCGCCGGTGAACATCCCCGCTGCGGTCGAGGGGGAGAGCCAGGTCTTCACCACGCCGGGCGTGGTGAGGGCGCGGATCCAGCCGGCCGAGAGCCCGACGATCGCGGAGAAGACCACGAACGACACGGTGGTGAGGCCGCCGACCTTGGCCCAGGCCAGGAAGCGCCCGCGCCAGTCCGCGCGGGTGCCGGCCCAGACCAGCCCGACGAACGGCAGCGCCAGCAGGCCGATCGGCTTCACCATGCCCGCCGCGACGACCAGCAGCGTGCCGGCGACGACGCGGTGCTCCACGGCGAGGCAGAGCCCCGCCACCAGCAGCCCGACCATGAGCGCGTCGTTGTGCACGCCAGCGACGAAGTGCATGAGCACCAACGGGTTCATGACGCCGAGCCACAAGGCCTTGGCCGGCTCGATGTCGTGGTGGAAGGCCAGGCGCGGCACGTAGTAGGCGAGCAGCGCGACACCGACCACCGCCAGCACGCGGAAGCCGATCACCGCCATGAACGGGTTCGACGTCAGCGCGGCCATGCCGCGGGAGAGCGCGAGGAACAACGGGCCGTAAGGCGTGGGCGTGTTCTGCCACATCGGGTCGACGCCGCTGTCGAACCACCCGGGGATCGAGGCGACCCCGTTGGTGTAGGGGTCGACGCCCCGGAGCATCAGCTTGCCCTGGGCGTAGTAGGAGTAGGCGTCGCGGCTGAACAGCGGCGGCACGAGCATGAGCGGGGTGACCCAGAGCGCGAGCACGCCCCACAGGCCGCGCACGCCCCGGATGTGCCCGGCGAGCACGTCGCCGCCGACCACGAGCCACGACTGGAGCAGCAGCGCGCCGCCGAGGATGACCGAGGCGGTGGACACGAGCTTGCCCAGCCCGGGGGACTGCATCGCGTGGATGATGGTGCTGTTCAGCTCGTCGGTGGGGACCCAGCCGACGCCGAGCGCGCCGATCGCGAGGACGGCGGACCCCACGAGACCGGGGACGGCGTAGCGCAGCGTGAACGCGATGCCGTGGTCGGTCGGGTGGAGGTCCTCCGATGAGGGGTCGCCGGAAGCCACGGGCACAGGGTACGGCCGCGGATCGCCCGGATCCCAACGCGATCGGGTGGGTCGAGCGTGACGCACGTCGCTCATCGGACGGGAACCTGAGGGGACCGTGCCGCGTTTCGTCCCTTTCGCCCCGTACGGCCCGCTCCCGGTGTCTGGCGGGGGGGCGGGGCGGCGTGCGTCAGTGCAGGTAGGACGGGGCGTAGGACCGGTCCGGCCCGGTGACCCGCTCGGCGGCGAGGCGCCCCGAGACCAGCACCATGGGGACGCCGACCCCCGGCTGGGTGCCGGACCCGGTGAAGACGACGTTCTCGCCCCACAGGTTCGACGGGCGGAACGGCCCGGTCTGGAGGAACGTGTGCGCCGCCGCGAACGGCGAGCCCCGCTCCATGCCGCGGGCCTGCCAGTCCAGCGGGGTGGTGAGGTGCTCGACCTCGATGCCGTCGCCGAAGCCGATGTACCCGCGCGACTCCAGCGTGCGCACGACCTCGTCGCGGTAGCGCGGGCCCTCCACCCGCCAGTCGATGTCGGCGTCGAGGTTCGGGGTGGGCAGCAGGACGTAGTAGACCTGGCGGCCCTCGGGGGCCAGCGACGGGTCGGACCGGGTGGGGTTGGTGACGAGCAGGCTCGGGTCGCTCATGAGCCGCTTCTCGTCGATGAGCTCGCGGAACACGCCGTCCCAGGCCCGGCCGAAGTGGATGTTGTGGTGCGCGGTGCGGGAGTACGACGCCGTGGAGCCCGCCAGCAGCAGGAAGCACGACGGCGAGTAGCGCAGCCGGCGCACGCTCCACGGCTCGCGCCCGAGCAGGTCGCGCCACGCCACGGGCAGGTCCGGGTTGAGCACCACCGTGTCGGCGGGCAGCCGCTCGCCCTCGGTGGTGACGACCGCGGTGGCGCGCCGACCCTGCAGCTCGACGCTCGCGACCTCGGTGCCGTAGCGGAACCGCACCCCGTGCTTCTCGGCCGCCGCGGCCATGGCGCGGGGCAGCGCGTGCATCCCTCCTCGCGGGAAGAAGACCCCGGCCACGGAGTCCATGTAGGCGATGACCGCGTAGATGGCCAGCGCGTCCTGCGGGGCGAGCCCGGCGTACATGGACTGGAAGCTGAACACCCGCTGGGTGCGCGGGTCGTGCAGGTGCGACGCGACCACGGGCGCGAGCCGCCGGAACCCGCCGACGCCGGCGAGGCGGGCGAGGTTGGCGGTGAGGAGGTCGAGCGGGGTGTCGATGTTGCGGTCGATGAAGTCGCGCATCTCGTAGCGGTAGATGCGCGAGACGAGGTCGACGAAGGAGCGGTAGCCCGCCGCCTCCGCGGGCGACACGACCCGGGCGATCTCGTCGGCCATGGCGTCGATGTCGGCGTGGACGTCGAGCTGCGAGCCGTCCGGGAAGAAGGCCCGGTAGAGCGGGTCGACCGGCATGAGGTCGAGCCAGTCGTCCATGTCCTCGTCGACGGCGGCGAAGGCGTCACGGATGAGGTCGGGCATCGTGAGCACGGTGGGCCCGGTGTCGATGCGGTAGCCGGAGTCCTCGATGACGCCGGCCCGCCCGCCGGGCACGGCCTCGCGCTCCACGACGGTGACGCTGCGCCCCGCACCCGCGAGGCGCAGCGCGCAGGACAGGCCGGCCAGGCCGGCGCCGACGACGACCACCTCGTCGGTCGGCCCGGTCACGCGTCGCATCGGGCGCAGCGGCACGACGGCTCACACCGTCCGCTCGGTCGAGGCGATCGCGAGGTCGCGCAGCACCTCGCGGGCCTCGGCGTCGACGTCGGCGCGCTCGATCGCGCCCAGCGCCTGGGCGGTGAGCGCCTCGATCAGGGCCTCCACGTGGGCGAGCGCGCCCGTGTCGACGATGACCTCGCGCAGGGCGTCGACGCCGGCGGCGTCGAGGTCCGGGTCGCCGAGGTGGCGGCGCAGCAGGTCGGCCTGCTGCGGCGTCGCGGCCTCGCCGGCCGTGGCCACGAGCACGGTGCGCTTGCCCTCGCGCAGGTCGTCCCCGGCCGGCTTGCCCGTGCGCTCCGGGTCGCCGAAGACGCCGAGGACGTCGTCGCGCAGCTGGAAGGCCTCGCCCAGGGGGAGGCCGAACCCCGAGTAGGAGGTGAGCAGCTCGTCGGGTGCGCCGGCGAGGGCGGCCCCGAGGTGCAGCGGCCGCTCGATCGTGTACTTCGCCGCCTTGTAGCGCACCACGCGCATCGCCCGCGACGCAGACCCGCCGCCCATGGCCTGCTCGAGCAGGTCGAGGTACTGGCCGGCCATGAGCTCGGTGCGCATGAGGTCGTAGACGGGCTTGGCGCGCACCAGCGACTGGACCGGCAGGCCGCTGGACATGAGGAGCTCGTCGGCCCACGACAGGCAGAGGTCGCCGAGCAGGATCGCCGCGCCCACGCCGAAGCCGTCGGCGGACCCGCGCCAGCTGTTGCCCGTGTGCAGCGCGGCGAAGCGGCGGTGCGCCGCGGGCAGGCCGCGCCGCGTGTCGCTGCCGTCCATGACGTCGTCGTGCACCAGGGCGCAGGCCTGGAGCAGCTCGAGGGAGGTGGCGGCGGCGATCGCCTCCTCGCAGTCGTGCCCGCCCGCGCCGCGCCAGCCCCAGTAGGCGAACGCCGGCCGCAGCCGCTTGCCACCGCGCAGGAGGTCGGTCAGCGCGTCGGAGAGCTGGGCCAGGTCCGGGGAGATGTCGTCGAGCACCGGCACCTGGGCCGCGAGGAAGTCGTCGAGCCGCTTCTGGACCCGGACCCTGAGGTCCTCGGCGTCCAGCGCTGCCACGGCTCTCCCCTCCTGAGTCACGGGGCCAGAGTAGGGCGAGCGCCGCGACCCGGCATGCCGTGACGACGCCGTGACGATCCCGCGACATGGCTGCGGACCGGGCGGTCCGCGGGGCTCGTCCGCCCCTCGGACCGTGCGGAGCCGGCCGCGGGTCGCGTCGTACCCTCGTCCCCATGGCCCCCGCTCCGCGCTCGACGTCCATCAGCGAGCTGCTCGCGTCCGGCCGTCACTCCTTCTCGTTCGAGTTCTTCCCGCCGCGCACCGACGAGGGCGAACGCCAGCTGTGGCAGGCGATCCGCGAGCTCGAGCCGCTGGCGCCCACCTTCGTGTCGGTCACCTACGGCGCCGGCGGCTCCACCCGCGACCGCACCGTGCGGGCCACCCGCCGGATCCTCGAGGACACCACGCTGCTGGCGATGGCCCACCTCACCTGCGTCGGTGCGACGGTGGCCGAGCTGCGCGCGGTGATCGGGTCGTACGCCGACGCCGGGCTGCGCAACGTCCTCGCGCTGCGCGGGGACCCGCAGGGCGGCCTCGGCACGGAGTGGGTGCGCACCGACGGCGGCCTCGAGCACGCCGACGAGCTCGTGTCGCTGGTGCGCTCGCTGGGCGACTTCTCCGTCGGCGTGGCCGCGTTCCCGGAGAAGCACCCCGAGTCGCCGTCGCTCGAGCGCGACGCCGAGGTGCTGGCGGCCAAGCAGGCCGCGGGCGCCGGCTTCGCCGTCACGCAGCTGTTCTTCCGCGTCGAGGACTACGTCGAGCTCGTCGACCGGGCCCGCGCCGCGGGCTGCACGATGCCGATCGTGCCGGGGCTCATGCCGCTCACGAACATCTCGCAGATCGAGCGCTTCGGGCAGCTGGCCGGCACGGCCTTCCCGGACGAGCTCGCCGCGCGGTTCCGATCGGTGGCCGACGACCCGCACGCCGTCCACGCGGAGGGGGTGCTGGTCGCCACCGAGATGGCGCAGGCGCTGCTGGACGCCGGCGCCCCCGGGCTGCACTTCTACACGCTGAACCGGTCCACCTCGAGCCGCGAGATCTACACCAACCTCGGCCTCGGCGCCCGCGTCTGACGGGCGGCGCGCACCGGCGTCGGGCAGGATCGCGGCCATGGGCAGGACCGTGACGGTGACCGGGCACGGCCGCGCCGCGGCGCCGTACGACGAGGCCACGCTGCGGCTCGCGGCCACGGCCCGCGCGACGACGCCGAGCGACGCGACCGCCCGCGCCACCTACGCGATGGCGCAGATGCGCGAGGCGGTGCTGGGGGCCGGCGCCGCGCCCGGCGACCTGTCGACCACGCGGGTGTCGCTGAGCCCGGTGCACAACCCGTGGCCGACGGTCACCGGCTACGAGGCCTCGCTCGCGCTGTC
This sequence comes from Frankiales bacterium, assembly GCA_016125335.1. NCBI lineage: Bacteria > Bacillati > Actinomycetota > Actinomycetes > Frankiales > Frankiales bacterium. Next base: position 163,932 of record WGLY01000015.1, on the reverse strand, counting down.
CGTGCGGCTCGAGGACCTCGGCCGCGTGGGCTCGGTGCTCGTGGCGGCGGTCGACGCCGGCGGCGACGGGGCGCGCGTGGACGGGGTGAGCTTCGCCCACCACGACCCGGCCGCGCTCGAGCGCAGCGCGCGCGAGGCCGCGTTCGCCGACGCGCGGGCCCGGGCCGAGCAGTACGCCGGGCTCGCCGGGCAGGCGCTGGGCGAGGTGCGCCACGTGACGGAGGGCGACTCCGGCGGCGGTGCCGTGCCGCGCCGGATGGCCATGGCGGCGGAGGGCGGGCCGCCGATGCCGGTGGACCCCGGCGAGGGCGTCGTGTCGGCGGTGGTCACCGTCTCCTGGGCGCTCGGCCCGGTCGGCTGAGCGGCGTCGTCGATGGCACGCGCCGTCCCGAGCCTCGACAGCTACCTCGACACGTGGCAGGGGCTGCACGGGGGGTACGACCCGCGCTCCTCGCGCGTGGTGGGCACGTGGCTGCGGGTGGTGCACGCCTGCGCCGTGCCCTTCGCCCGGGCGGGCGCCTCGCCCGACGTCGTCTCGCTGCTGGGGGTGCTGGTCTCCGCCGCGGCCGTGGGCCTGTGCGTGCCGGGCGGCCGCTGGGTCGTGGCCGGTGCCGTGGTGGTGGGCGTCTCGGGGCTGATGGACTCCCTCGACGGCGCCGTGGCGGTGCTCACGGGTCGCGCCAGCGCCTGGGGCGCCGTGCTGGACTCCGTGCTCGACCGGCTCAGCGACCTGGCGCACGTGCTCGCGCTGTGGGTGGTCGGCGCCCCGACGCCGGTGTGCGTCGCGGCCGCCGCCCTCGCGTTCGTCCAGGAGTACGCGCGGGCCCGGGCCACCGCCGTGGGCATGGACGACATCGGCGTCGTGACCGTGGGGGAGCGCCCCACCCGGGTCATCGTGGCGGCGGCGTTCCTCCTCGCCGCCGGCGTCTACCCGGGCGAGGCGGTCACGTGGGCCGCGCTCGGCGCCTGGGCGTTGGTGGGGGTGGGCGCCGTCGGGATCGTGCAGCTGCTCGTGACGGTGCGCCGCCGCCTGCGCTGACCTCCCCGCCCGGACGCATCGCCTGGGGTCAGTCGACGCCGAGGCCCTCGTGCAGCAGGCCCAGCACCTGGCTGCGGGCGTCCTCGACGTCGAGGCCCTCGGTGACCAGGGCCGCCGCGGCATGGACGATCCCGAGGACGAGCCGGGCGGTGACCTCCGGCGAGGCGAGCCCGAGCGCGGTGAGCGCGTCGACGAGCGGCGCGGCCTGCTCGTGGTGCAGCTCGAGCAGCCGGGCCCGGCACTCGGCCGGGAGGTCGACCGCCCCGAGCACCTCCAGCGAGCGGTGGGTGCGGTCGGTGGCCAGGCCGAGCGCCGTGACGGCGAAGGCGTCCACCTTGCCCCGCGGCGTGGCCTCGGCGTCGACCGCGGCCCGCAGCCGGTCCGTGCTGCGCGGGAAGGCGTCCTCCACCAGGGCCGCCATGAGGGCGCCCGCCGAGGAGAAGTACTGGTACACGCTCGAGCGGGCCAGCCCGGCGCGCTCGCCCACCGCGCCGAGCGTGAGGGCGTCCGCACCCTGCTCGGCGAGCACCTCCTCGGCCGCCTCGAGCAGGGCGGCCCGGCGCATCCGGTGGTGCTCGGCCACCGTGGGCGCCTCGATGCGCGGCATGGTCCCTCCCTCGCCCCCGAGATGCGGTCTCGACACTTGCGTCGGTATGATGCCGACATGAGCGTCGAGAAGAACCCTACCCGAGGCACGTCCGCGACGCCGACCTCGGCTGCGACGCCCGACCGGCGCCGGTGGTGGGGCCTGGCCGCGGTCGCGCTGGGCGTCTCCCTCATCATCATGGACGCCACGGTCGTCAACGTCGCGCTGCCGACGGTGATCGAGGACCTGCACCTCGACGCCACGCAGGCGGAGTGGATGAACGCGATCTACTCCCTGGTCTTCGCGGCGCTGCTGCTCACCGTGGGCCGCGCGGGGGACATCTGGGGGCGGCGCCGGCTGTTCCTGCTGGGCATGGCGATCTTCGTGGTCGCCTCCGTGCTGGCGGGCCTGTCCACCACCCCGCTGATGCTGCTCGGCGCCCGGCTGCTCCAGGGCCTTGGCGCGGCGATGATCCTGCCGAGCACGCTGTCGACCCTCAACGCCGTGTTCGTCGGCCGCGAGCGCGCGATCGCGTTCGCCGTGTGGGGCTCGACGATCGGCGGCATGGCCGCGCTCGGCCCGCTCGTGGGCGGCTGGCTCACCACCGACTACAGCTGGCGCTGGTCGTTCCTGCTCAACGTTCCGGTCGGCCTCGTGGTGCTGGCCCTGATCGTGGTCGCCGTCCCGGAGACCCGCGACGAGGACGCGCCGCGGCGCCTGGACCTGTACGGCGTGACGCTCTCCGCGGTCGGCCTCGCGGGCATCGTGTTCGCGCTCATCGAGGGCCAGCACTACGGCTGGTGGCGTCAGGCCGACGGCACGCTGTCGCCGGTGCCGGTGGCCCTCGTCGTGGGCGTGGTCTTCCTGTGGCGCTTCTGGGTGGTGCAGCGGCGCCGGGCGCGCGCGGGCAAGAACGTGCTCGTCGACCTCGGGCTGCTCGACGTGCGCTCGTTCCGGTTCGGGTCGCTGGCCGCGCTGATCGTCGCCCTCGGCGAGTTCGGGCTGCTGTTCACCCTGCCGCTGCTGCTGCAGAACGCCCTCGGGTTCTCCGCGCTCGACACCGGCTGGCTCATCGCGGCGCTGGCCATGGGCACCTTCGTCGTGTCCGGGATGACGCCGCGGCTCACCGGGCGCTTCGGCGGCCGGGCCGTGGTGCGCGCCGGTCTCGCGACCGAGGCCGTCGCGGTCCTCGGGCTCGCGCTGACGGTCTCGCTCGACATCAGCGGGTGGCTGGTCGCGCTGTGGCTCTTCCTCTACGGCCTCGGCGTGGGCATGGCGACGGCGCAGCTGACGAGCGTGATCCTCGCCGAGATCCCGGTGACCGAGTCCGGCCAGGCCTCCGGTCTGCAGAGCACCTTCCGGCAGCTGGGCTCCGCGCTGGGCGTCGCCCTCCTCGGCACCCTGCTGCTCACCACCCTCGGCCGGGCCACCACGACCAACGTGGAGGCCACCGGTGCCCCGCCGCAGGCGGCGGAGTCGATCTCGAGCGCCGTGCAGGGCAGCGCGGGCTCGGTGATCCCGTCGCTGCGGGCGGACCCGGCCACGGCCGCCGCGGGCGAGGCTGCGGCCGCGGCCCTGGTGACGGCGAGCCGCTGGACCACCGGCATCGCGGCGGGCGTCATCGGCGTCGGCCTCCTGGCCACCCTCGCGCTGCCCTACGTCTCGCCCGACCCCGGCCAGGCCGCGCGCCGCGAGGACGAGGCCGCGGGGGACGACGGCGAGGCGGACGACACCTCCGACGGCGACGGCGACGAGAGGGACGAGCCGACCGCGCGCGGCGGGACCGCCGGGCGCCCGGCGCAGGACTGAGGCGACGGCACCCGGCCTGCGGGCCGGGCGCGGCCGTCGGGCATCCGCGGTCGAGCCTCCATGGGGCGGCCGTGGCTGCCAGGATCCGCCCATGGCCGACGAGGATCGCACCCGGCGCACGCTGACCCTGCCCGACGGGCGCACGCTGTGCTACGCGGAGTGGGGCGACCCGCAGGGGTTCCCCGTCGTCGCGATCCACGGCACGCCGGGCGGGCGGCTCAACCGCCATCCCGACGACGCGATCCGGGTGGCGGCCGGCGTCCGCATGATCACCTACGACCGTCCCGGGTACGGCGCCTCCACCCGGCACGAGGGGCGGCGCGTGGTCGACTGCGTGGCCGACGTCGCGGCCCTCGCCGACCATCTCGGCATCGAGCGGTTCGCGGTGACCGGCGCGTCCGGCGGCGGCCCGCACTGCCTCGCGGTCGCAGCGCGGCTGCCCGAGCGCGTGGTGCGCACGCGCTGCGTGGTGGGCGTCGCGCCGTACGGCGTGGCGGACCTGGACTTCTTCGCGGGCATGGACCCGCTCAACGTCACCGAGTTCGGCTGGGCGCTCGAGGGCGTCGAGCGCCTCGTGCCCGAGCTCGAGCGCGAGCTGCGCGAGATGGCCGACCGCGTGGCGCTCGACCCCGCCCTGCTGCTCGGCGAGGACTGGGGCCTCGACGACGCCGACCGCGCGGTGCTCGGCCGTGAGGACGTCGCCGAGGTCACGCGCGAGGCGACCGAGGACCTCGCGCGCGGGGGAGTGTGGGGCTGGGTCGACGACGACCTCGCCTTCACCCGTCCGTGGGGGTTCGACGTCGGCGAGATCGCGGTGCCGGTGGAGGTGCGCTACGGCGCCCGCGACGTGCTGGTGCCGGCCGCCCACGGCGCCTGGCTCGGGCGGCACGTGCCCGGGGCGACCGTGGTCGTGGAGGAGGACTCCGGCCACCTCGGCGACCCCGACGAGGTGGCGACGCTGCTGCGCTGGCTGGTCACCGGCTCCTACTGAGCCCACGGCGGCGCGGGCGTCGCGGCGACCCGTTCCAGCAGCGCGCGGCCGAGGCGCGCGCCCTCGGCGTCGAGCCGGGCCGGGTCGCTCGCGAGCCGGAAGCCGAGCCACATGAGGCCGAAGTACGCCGCCCACGCACGCGAGCGCAGCCACAGGTCGTCGTCCGGCTCGCCGTACGCCGCGAACGCGGCGGCATGCGCCGCGACGTCGAACAGCCACCACACCGCCGACAGGTCGACGGCCGGATCGCCGGCCGTGGTGTCGCCCCAGTCGAGCACCACGTGCAGCCGTCCGTCGCGGGTGAGCACGTTGCGCGGGTGCAGGTCGCCGTGCACCCATGCGCGCTGCGGCGCCGGCGCGGCGGTGCGCCCGGCCCCCCACGCCCGCTCGGCGTCGTCGATCAGCGCGGAGTCCGCGTCGTCGAGCGACGGGTCGCCGCGCAGGGCGGCGAGCCGGCCGGCCATGGGCTCGGAGTACTGCGCGAGCGGGCCGCTGCGGAACGGGTTGTCCGCCAGCCCGTCCGGTGCGAGGGAGTGCAGGCGGGCCAGGAAGGCGCCGAGCACGGCGGCCTGCGAGGGCTCCGGGGGGTGCGTGGCGGCGAGGTCGCCGTCGTACCAGGGCACGACGCTCCACGGCCACGGGAAGACGCCGTCGACGGGCTCGCCCGTGACGACGGGGGCGGGCACGGCCAGGGGGAGCAGCGGCGCGAGGCGGTCCAGGCTGCGCTGCTCGTGCGCCGCCAAAGTGGCGGCCATCTCCCGCCGCGGGAGCCGCACGGCGAGCCGGTCGCCGAGGCGCCAGATGTCGTTGTCCCAGCCGTGGAAGGCGAGGTGGCAGGGCAGCGCGGCGAGCCCGGGTGCGGCCGTCTCGAGCAGGCGGCGGACGAGCCGCTCGTCGATGTCCACCTCCCGAGCGGGGACGCCGGTCACCGGTCCGGTCCGGGGTCGAGCCCGTGCTCGAGCAGCAGCGCGCGCAGCGTCGCGCGGGTCGTCGTCGCGAGCGCGCCGCCGGCGAAGCGCGGGTCGGCCGTGACCTCGGCAAGGGCGCCGACGGGCGGCGCCATCCCGTGCCCGGTCGCGTGGCCCGGGGGCTCGGGACCGCGGCCGAGGTCGACCTCGAGGGTCACCAGCCCCGCGAGGTCGCCGCGGAAGACGTCGAGCGCCGCGTCGCGCCCGCCGTGGCGGACCCGGTGGCGGGTCTTCGACAGCGCGGCCGCCGGCAGCGCGCCGAGCAGTGCGGCCTCGGCGTCGTCGAGGTAGAGGGAGGTGTGCGCGACGCCCTGCGGCGGGCCGGCGTCGACCACCACCTTGTGGCCGAGCTTCCAGGTGCGCCGGCCCTCGGCGTCGGTGACGCACCGCAGGCGCAGCCGGGTGCCGGTGAGGTAGTGGTCCTCGATCAGGAGCGCGTCGCGCGGGTCGAGCCCGGCGGGCGGGGCGGGCAGCAGCCATCGGTGCTCGCGCTCGACGACGGCGTACGTCATCGGGTGGTCGGCCGGCACGGGGGCCATCCTGGCCGACAGCGCGGCCGCGGGACGGCACGATGTCCGGGTGGGCGGCGACGTCGAGGTGCGGGTGGTGGGCGACGACGCCCTCGGCGAGGCGGCGCGCGCGGCGGTGAAGGACCTGTGCGACGTCTCGTTCGCGCACCGCTTCCGCGACGACCCGGACGACGCCTTCACCGCCGACGACTGGGACCACACGTGCGGCGGGGTCCGCGTGCTGCTGCGCGAGGGCGACCGGTTCCTCGCGCACGCGGCCGTGGTGGAGCGCGCCGTCGACGTCGGCCACCCGGGGTCCGCGAGCGCCGTGGACGGCATCGGCGAGGCCGGCGTCCGCACCCTGCGCTCGGGCTACGTCGAGGGTGTCGCCGTCGACCCGTCGCGGCAGGGCGAGGGCCTCGGCACCCTCGTGATGCGCGGGGTGGCCGAGGTCGTGCGCGCCGGCTACGAGGTGGGGGTGCTCGCGACGTCCAGCCACCACTTCTACGAGCGGCTCGGCTGGGAGCGCTGGCGCGGGCCGACGTACGTGCTGCGCGGCGAGGTGCGTGAGCGCTCGGAGTCCGAGGACGACGGGATCATGGTGCTGCGCCTGCCGGGCCGCGACCTCGACCTCAGCGTCCCGATCGCGTGCCGGGAGCGGTCCGGCGACGACTGGTAGCCAGGCCCGCCCGTCGCGTCCGGCAGCGGGCCGGCCGGGTCGGTCAGGCGACGAGGCCGGCGGACCAGCCGGGGGCGCGTCCGCCGCCCGGCGGGTGCAGGCCGCCGACGTCGGCCCCGGCCCGCGCGAGCAACCAGGCGACGACGGAGTTGGAGTTCCACATGTCGCCTGCCCCGAGCTCGTCGCGTCCCCACACGTGCACGGGGACCTCGTCGAGCAGCCGCAGCGCACGGCCCACCGCCTCGGGCCCCATGAGCACCGTGGTCGCGCCCCCGACGGCGAAGGCCAGGTCCGGGATGCGACCGCCGCGCCAGCGGCACACCTCGTAGCGGAACATCCGCGAGCGGCCCAGCACGGCGGCGCCCACCGGGCCCGTGGCCACGACGCCGCGGTCGACCGGCTCGCGCCCCCACACCGGCGCCATCTCCACCGCGTAGGTGGCGTCGTCGCCGTGGAGGAGCAGCGCGGCGTGGAACAGCGGCGCGGGATCCCGGCGGTCGCGCCACGCCACGAGCCGCTCGTAGGCGCGACCGCACACGCGCACCACCGGCACGCGGGAGCCTGCGCCCAACGGGATCCAGTAGAGGTCCACCCGGGCCACGGGGCCATCGTCGCGCCGAGCGGGTGCGCGTCTCCACACGGGCGCACGACGTCGTCGGACGGCCTCGTCACCACCGCGACACCCGCGGATCCCGGTGCCTACCGTGGAGGCGACGTGCTCCAGGTGACACGAGGTCCCGGCCTCGCCGGGCGACCTCCGTGCCGAGGGGGGAGGCGGCCATGAGGCCACGTCGAGGGGGATGGATCGCGGCGCTCGCGGGCGCGCTGCTCCTGCCCGTGCTGCAAGCGCCCGCGGCCGGAACCGAGCCGGTCGGACCGTCGGTGACGTCGGTGACCTTCACCGGTCAGCACCACTACGACCTCACCGGGATGCAGGTGGGCCAGGTCGTCGTCGACGTGCACATCGTCTCGCCGTTCCCGGTGGTGCCGGTCAACGCCGGCGAGTACTCCGAGGAGCTCACCTCGCCGTACCTGCGGCTGGGCGACGGACGGCTCCAGAACCTGTACCAGGTGGGCGGCAGCCCGACCGACGGCGACTGGCGGTCGACCTTCTACGTGACCGCCAACGACGACGGCCTGCGCACCGAGGTGACCGATCTCGTCGTCATCGAGGGCAGCTGGTTCCAGGGGACGCAGTACACGCTCGACCTCCGCGGGCTCGCCGACACCTCGATCGGCGTGCGCGGCCGGGACCGTCCCGTGCTGCTCGTCTCGACCGTGCCGGCGACCGTCGCGGACTCCTGGACGGGCCGGGTGACGGCGACCGTGACGGCGATGCTCCAGCAGTCCCGCACGCTGCTGGTCGGGGTGCCCGTCGTGTTCTGCCACGACTCCGGCTGCGACCAAGGGCTGCTGGGACCGCGGCTCACCGACAGCAAGGGACGGGCGACGTACTCGTACACGTCGTACCCGGAGGCGCGCGGGTCGACGACGGCGACGCTGTACCGCCACAACGTCCATGGTCGGTACGCCGACGGCGTGCAGTGGACCCGGACCAGGCTCGACCCCGCCACCCGCACCTGGGTGACCGCCTCGGCCAGCCCCACTCTGCTCCGCCTCGGGGCGACCACGACCCTGTCCGGCAAGGCGCGCCACGCCTCGGTGCTGCTCGTGCAGCGGTGGGTCAGCGGCGCGTGGTCCACCCTGGGACAGGTCGTGCCGCGGGTCAGCGGGCGCTGGGACTACACGACCAGGCCGCACCTGCGCGGCACGCTCGCCTACCGGGCGCTGCTGCCGTCGTGGGGCGACCGAAGCAGCGACACACCGTGCCAGCCGTCCGGGCTGAGCTGCCTGTACCGGGGGTCGGTGTCCTCGACCGTGCGCGTGACGGTCGCGTGACGCCGGCCGTCGTCGACGTCCGGCAGCGTGCGGGCGCAGCGGCCGACGGCGTCAGGCGCGGCCGACGAGGTCGGCCACGATCTCGGCGGACAGGCCCACCAGCGGCAGGCCGCCGCCCGGGTGGGCCGAGCCGCCCACGAGGTACAGCCCCGGCACCGGCGAGGCGTTGGCCGGGCGCAGGAAGGCGGCGCGGGCACCGTTGGACGACGTGCCGTAGATCGCGCCGCCGGGGGCGCGGGTGTCGCGCTCGAGGTCGGCCGGCGTACGCACCTGCGACCACAGCAGGCGGTCGCGGACGTCGTAGCCGCGGGCCGCCATGACGTCGAGCACGCGGTCGCGGTAGGACTCGGCGAGGCCCGGGCTGGTCCAGTCGACCGTGCCGGGCGTGCCGTCGGCCCCGTGGCGCGGCGCGTTGACGAGGACGAACCACGACTCGTGGTCGGCGTCCGGTCGCATCCGGTCGTCGTCGGGCGCGCACACGTAGACCGTGGGGTCGTCCACGGGGCGGGCCCGGCGGCCGAACACGGAGTCGAACTCCGCGTCGTAGTCCTCGGGGAACCACACGTTGTGGTGGCGCAGGCCCGGCGTGCGGCCGCGCACCGCGAGCAGCAGCACGAAGCCGGACAGCGACGGCGTCGCGGATCGCAGGCGGCGCAACGGCTTGCGGCCACGAGGGTCCTGCACGAGGTCGCGGTAGAGGTGCGTCGCGTCCGCGTCGGCCACGACGACGTCGGCCGCGAGCACCTCGCCGTCGGCCAGGCGCACGCCGGTGACGCCCGCGGCGCCGGTGACCACCTCGGCCGCGTCGGCGCCGAACCGGTAGGCGACGCCGCGCTCCAGCGAGCGGCGGTGCAGCGCGTCGGCGAGCACGCGGATGCCACCGCCGACGTGGAACGCGCCGAACGTCTGCTCGACGTAGGGCACGGTGACCAGCGCGGCGGGTGCGCGGCGCGGGTCGGAGCCGGTGTAGGTCGCGTAGCGGTCGAGCAGCATGCGCAGCCGCGGGTCGCGCAGGTGGCGGCGTCCCAGCGACCGCAGGCTCGTGAACGGGGCCACCGTGCGGACGTCGGAGAGCCGCCGCGCCAGCGGCAGCAGGTCCGAGGGGCCGGACAGCGGCGACTCGAGGAAGGGCCTGCGGGTGAGCTGCCAGACGTCGGAGGCGTGGCGCATGAGGGCGCGCCAGTCGTCGGCGGCGGCGCCGCCGAGCGCGTCGCCGAGGGCGAGCGCGACGCGGCCGGTGTCGACGCCCGGCAGCTCCACCGCCGTGCCGTCGGGGAAGCGGTAGCGGAACCCGGGCTCGAGCTCGACCAGGTCGACGGTCTCGTCGAGTCCCGCGCCGGTCTTGTTGAACAGGTCGCGGTACACCGCGGGCAGGGTGAGCAGCGACGGACCGGTGTCGAACACGAAGCCGTCGCGCTCGTAGGAGCCGACCTTGCCGCCGTAGGTGGGCGCCTGCTCGACGACGGTGACGTCGTGCCGCTTCACCGCGAGCCGGGCCGCCACGGCCATGCCGCCCATGCCCGCACCGATCACCACCACGCGCGCCACGGGCGACGAGCCTAGGCCCCGGCGCCGCGGCCCCCCTCCAGCCCACCCCCGCGTTACACGTCGAACGCGCGGAAACCGGCGCATTTTCCGGGTGTTCGGGCAGTAACGACGGGGCCGGGCGGGTCAGGGGAGGGGGCGGCCGCGCCAGGCGAGGGTGCCGGCGTGGCGCCGGCGCCACGACTCGGCCACGAGCGCGGCGAAGGCCAGCACCGAGACGGGGTGCGCGGCGGTGTCCGGCACTACGCGACCGCCGGTGCGCCGCGCCACCAGCACGCGTCCCGCGACGCCCGCCGAGTACCCCGCCCCGCCCCAGGCCCGGGTGCGGCGGTCGCGGGCGACCAGCGCCGCCACCACCGGCACGACGTAGAGCCACGACAGCAGCACGACGACGCCGGCCGCGCCGGCCGGCGAGCCGAACGCCGACCACAGCGACTTGGTGTAGCCCTCGACCAGCGACGCGGCGTCGTCGTACATCCGGCAGCTGGCCAGCTCCGTGCCGTCCACGACGCCGCCCCGCCCGCCGGCGGCCTTCACCGCGCGCAGCAGCGCGACGTCATCGAGCACCTCGCCACGGACGTGCTCGTGGCCGCCGCTGCGGCGGTACACGTCGGCGTCCACGGCGAGCAGCTGGCCGTTGGCGGCCGTGAGGGACTCGCGGGGGGAGCGCTCGGCGAGGCCGAGCGGCAGCAGGGTGGCCCACGACCACTGCAGCAGCGGCTGCACGAGACGCGGCAGCACGCCGTCGGCGAGCTGGCGCGGGTAGGGGCACACGAGGTCGAGGTCGCCCTGGCGCAGCAGCGCCACCGACGCCGCCAGCGCGTGCGGCGCCACCACGACGTCGGCGTCGACGAACACCAGCACCTGCCCGGTGGCGAGCTCCGCGAGCCGGTGGCAGGCCCAGGTCTTGCCGAGCCAGCCCGGTGGCGGGTCCGCCCCGCCTCCGTCCACGACGTGCAGCCGGGGGTCGCCGTCGGCCGCGGTGCGCACGACCTCGGCCGTGCCGTCGCGCGAGCCGTCGTCGAGCACCACGACCTCCGCGTCGCGCAGCCCGCGGCTCGCGAGCAGCGCCGTCACGCACGACCCGATGCGCGAGGCCTCGTCGCGCGCGGGCACCAGCACGCTCACGCGCTCGGCGACGGCCGGGGGCCGGCGCGCGGGACGGCGCAGCCGGGTGAGGTTGTACGCCGTGTGCGCGGTGGCCAGGCACGCGCCGAGGGTGCCGGACGCCACGACGGCACGGCCGACGCGGCTCAGTCGCGTCCCTGCCACAGCGCCACGGCGTAGGGGATCGCGACGACGCCCATCACGACGCCGCCCCACACCGCCACGCCGGTGCGGTGCAGGAAGAAGGCGTTGAGGACGATGCTCGAGACGTAGGTCCACAGGAACAGCAGGGCCGGCACGCCGTCGCCCTCGCCGCCGTCGTTGCGCCGCCGCGGCAGCCGGTCGAGCAGCAGCATGAGCACCAGCGACACGAGCAGCCACCCGACGAAGTTCTGCACGGGGACGTCGGTGATGCCGATGAGCACGGGGGTGTTGTCGAGCGTCCACGACCAGTGCCCCTCGCCGACCATCTGCGGGTCGAGGAACAGGTCCCACGAGGCGAGCGCGACAGCGGCGACCACCGGGGTGAGCAGCGGCCCGCGGCTCAGGCGCCGGGCCGCCAGCAGAGCGGGGTAGCTCATCATCGCCCAGGCCAGCGGGATGACGACGGGGACGCCGGCGACCAGCGGGCCGAGGGTGTCGGCGTAGGTGTAGGTGCCGAACGGGAACCCGGTGCGGGTGCCGAGCACCTCGGCGCCGAAGCCGATGCCGGCCGAGAGCACGAACCAGCCGAGCGCCCACAGCACGCCGCGCGCCACGAGTGCGTGCGACGCGCTGGCGAGGAAGAACAGCACGACGCTGACGACGGTGACCGTGTCGCGCACGGACCCGTGGGTGAGCGGCCAGGCGATCTGCGCGGCGATCGTCGCGAGCGCGAGGATCCAGGGCAGCGCTCGGAGCACGCCGCCCGAACCGCCGCGGCGTCGGTCGGCGTGAGGGCCGTTGTAGATGCGGACGCTCATCGCGGGGGCGACCTTACGGGGTCCGGCCGCCCACCCCCACATCCCGGCCGTCGTATCGGCCACGCGCGTCGAGGACTGCGAAGCGGGCGAAGAGCTCCTCGGCGTACCAGTCCAGCTCGCGGGTGCGCCGCACCACCACCTGGTGCGCCTCGCGGCGGTGGGTGAACTGCGACACCGCGGCCCCGGAGGACCACAGGCTGAACGTGCCCTGGAGCCCGACGGGCGCCTCGCCGATGCCGAGCGCGAGCTCGAGGCCCTCCACGCGGGCGAGGTCGTCGGACACGGGCGGCACCGACGCCCAGAACGTGCGCCACCTCGTGGGACGGATGCGCGCGCGGGTGAGCGCGGCCACCGGCCCGTCCCACCGCTGCGGGCGGGGATCCCCGAACGGCAGGCGTCCGGCCCACGTGCCGCGGGAGCCCAGCGGCCGCAGGAGGATCCGCGCCTGCTCGTGCGCCATCGCGCTCCAGGCGCCGTGGCTGCGCGACTGCTCGTACCGCGCCGGGCCGTCGTCGTCGGACCAGCAGGCGAGGACCCCCCAGTGGTGCGGGTCGGCGTCGCGGACGGTGAACGTGCGCCCCGACCCGGTGCCGAGCAGCTTCACGAACCGCGCGCCGGGCAGGGCGCGGACCGGACGCCGGTCGAGCCCCATGCGCGCCACCGCGCGCAGCACGTCGAGGCCGGCGACGCCGTAGAGGTGCAGGCTCACCACGGCGGGGACGCCGCTGCCCGCACCGCCGGTGACGTCGTCGCTCATCGCACCCATCCTGTCGCTGCCGGGGCGGTCGTGCCGTGCAGGCGGGGCCGCCTCACCGCACGATCAGCACGACGAACACGAGGTAGAGCACGCCGATCACCACGCCGTCGTAGCGGGTCAGGCCCCGGCGCAGGAACGCCCAGGCGAGCACCGCGAGGGTGAGCCCGGCGTACCACCACGCCGTCACGTGGGCGGACTCGGTGACCGTGCCGAGGCCGAGCAGCGCGGCCGGGATCAGCAGACCCACGAGCACGTTGATGTTGTTGCTGTTGGTCGTGGTGCTCAGCGTCGCGGCGCCCCGGCCGCGCCGGGCCAGGTAGATCGCGGCGACGGCGTTGGGGATGCTCGTCACCACCGCGAGCAGCACCGCGCCCACCACGACGTCGGAGAGCTGCCACTCGGTGCCGATGTCGGTGGCGCTCTGCTCGAGCAGCACCGAGGAGACGATGACGACGGCCAGCAGGCCGAGCGCGGCGAGCGCGTCCACGGTGCCGCCGCGGCCCGGGTGCAGGTCGAGGTCGGTCTCCTCCTGCGTCAGCGCGGAGGTGAGCGTGCCGCGCAGCCGACGTGGGATCGGCAGGCGCGCGCGGGTCTCTGGCCGCATCACCGACAGCGCGACGTAGGGGCCGAAGAGCAGCAGGGCCAGCCCGAGCCCGGGCACGGGCGCGACGTCGTCCTGCACCACGGCGAGGGTCACCAGGGCGAGGCCGCCGGCCACCACGGTCTCGAGCAGCACCACGCGCCGGTCGAGCCGGATGCGCCCGGCCACGACCGCGGCGACGCCGAGCAGCATGAAGAGCTTGGCGACGTTGGAGCCGAGGATCACGCCCACGCCGACGTCGTGCTGGCCCGCCGCGAGCGCGGTGACGGCGGTCGCGATCTCCGGCATGTCGGCGGCCAGCGCGGCGACCAGGCCGAGCGCGGCCTCGCTGATGCCCAGCCGCGCGCCGATCCGCTCGAGGCGGACGATCAGGAGCGCGGAGGCGACGAGCGCGAGAGTGGCCGAGACGACGAAGACGGCGAGCGGGACGGTGGGGACGACGAACGCCATCGGACTCCTCGGTCGGCACGGATCGCGCGCACGCGACGCTTGCTCGCCGACCAGACTTCCCGGCACACCACTGCGAACCGTACGCGGTCGGTGCCCGGACGGGTGCGGTGCCCGTCAGCCCTCGGGGACGGGCAGCGCGCGCAGCACGCAGAACTCGTTGCCGCCCGGGTCCGCGAGCACCACCCAGCTCACCTCGCCCTGGCCGATGTCGACCCGGGTCGCGCCCAGCGCGAGGAGACGGTCCACCTCGGCCTGCTGGTCGTCGGGGCGCAGGTCGAGGTGCAGGCGGTTCTTGACCGTCTTGGTCTCCGGGACGCGCAGCACGAGCAGGTCGGGGACGGCGCCGCCCGCGGCGCTGTCCTCCGGCGGCTCGAGGACGATCTCGTCGGCGTCCTCGTAGGTGCGCCGCCACCCCAGGGCCTGCTGCCAGAAGTCGGCCACGGGCGCGGGGTCGTGCGCGTCGATGCTCAGGCACTGCACGCGGAGGGGCATCGGCCGAGCCTCGCGGGTGCGGGCTCCCCGCGTCCAGCGGGTTGCCGGCCGGGCGCGGCGGCGCCCTCGGCGGCCCCTTGCGGCGGATGAGCGGGTGGCCTCAGCCCGAGCGCTCGCCGACCTCGGCGGCCTCGCCGGCGGTGATCCGCAGGAGCTCGTCGTAGGTCGTCGGGAACACGTAGTGCGGGTGCCCCCCGGCGGCCCAGACCACCGGGTGCCGGGCCAGGTCGACGTCGACCACCGTGCGCAGCGGGTGCGGGTGCCCCACGGGCGCCACGCCGCCGATCGCCTGGCCGGTGTGCTGCCGGACGAACTCCGGCGTGGCCCGGCGCACGCGCGAGGCGCCCGCGATGCCGGAGAGCAGGAAGGTGTCGGCCCGGTGCGCGCCGGAGGTCAGCACGAGCAGGGGCTCGCCGTCGGCGTCGAAGACCAGCGAGTTGGCGATCGCGCCGACCTCGACGCCGAGCTGGGCGGCGGCGGTGGCCGCGGTGGGGGCCGGCTCGGGCAGCGCGCGGACCTGCCCCGCGACGCCGAGGGAGGCCAGGGCACGGGCGACCCGCACCGCCTGGGGGTGCAGCCCCTCGGTGTCGCCGACCGCGGTCACGAGGGTGCCGTCGTCGTTGACCTCCGCGTGCGGGAGGTCGGCACCCGCCTCGTCGTGCGCCGCGGCCGCGGGCCGCGGCGCGTGCGGGTCGCCGGCGGCGTCGGAGGCCTCAGGTCGCATGGACGCAGGGTAGGGCCGGCGTGGGCACCGCGCCGCCGCTCGCGGCCAGGTCGGTCCTCGCCGCGGCGCCCCGGCCCGCGGGGCGGGCGGGTGGCGGGGCGGGTCGCGGGCGGTGGTGGCGAGGGCTTGACGCGCTGTCGGGGGTGGGGGGTACGGTGGGACTCGATCGAACAGGTGTTCGAACACCAGCACCGCCCGCGGGAGCCTCCCGGCGCGCGGGGAGTGTCCGAGGGCCTCTCGATCGGCACCGGTCCGGGAGGGCCCGCGGTTCGCGGCCGCGGTTCCTCCCGGCGCCGGCCCCGGTGGGTCCGTGAGGTTCTCGCGGTCCTCGCGCGACCCACCGGGCCGACGCGGACAGGGCACCTGCCCCGCCGGCGGACCACGAGCGTGGGGAAGCGCTCAGGCCCCGCCGGCGGGCGGTTCCCCCCGCGTCCGCGCCCGGACGGGCGGGAGCCCGGCGGTCCGCCGTCGGCCCCTCCCCGCGCGGGCGAACGGGTCGCCTTCCCCCTCCCGTGCACGGCAGCGACCGCTGCCGTGCGGGCTGGTCCCCGCGCAGCCGTCGCTGCCCGGGGCTGAGCTCCCGTCCACGGACGGGGGGAGGTGGTGGCCGGTGCGCACCTACGGCGAGGTCATCGACGTCCGCACGTCGGCGCTGCCCGGGCCGACGCCCGCGTCTCCCGCACCCTCCGCGTCTCCCGGCTCTCCCGCGTCTCCCGCGTCTCCCCGGTCTTCCGGGGCGCCCTCCTCCGGCCGGCTCCCGTCCGGGTCGTCCGGGCCGTCCGGATCGTCCGGGCCGTCCGCGTCGTCCGGGTCGTCCGGGTCGTCCGGGCCGTCCGGGCCGGGCGCCTCGACGGGCACGTCCGTCCCGGGCGCGCCCGTGCAGTTCGTCTGGCGCGGCCGGCTCTACCTCGTGCGCGGCGTCCTCGCCCACTGGGTCGAGCTGGGCACGTGGTGGTCGGCGCGCGGTGGCGGGGCCGGCACGGCACGCGGTGCCGGGACGCCCATGGCCGACGGGCCGGACGGGTCCGACGGGCCCGGCGCGCTCGACCGGGCCGGCCTGTCGGCGCGCCCCCGGTCGGTGGCGGCCGACGTCGGTGCGGTCGAGCGCGAGGTGTGGCGCGTCGAGGCCGCCCCGGGGCGCAGTGCCGGGATCGGTGTCTACGACCTCGTGCGCGACGTGCCGGCGGGCGACCCGGCCGCCGCCGGCTGCGGGCCGCCCGGCGGTGATCGCGCTGCCGGTGGCGGTGCCGGATCCGCTGCCGGCTCCGCCCGCCCGGTCCGCTGGCGGCTGGCCCGCGCCCTGGACTGACCCGACCCGCCCGACCCGCCCGACTGCTCGACGCGCCCGACCCGACCGACCCGCCCGACCCGACCTGCTCGACCCGCCCGACCCGACCTGCTCGACCCGCGTCCGTCCGAGAGGAGTCCCCGTGCCCGCGTCCCTCACCGTCCCGCTGGTCCTGCCGGTGGCCGTCGCCGAGGCGGCCCGGCCGCGGCCCGTCCTCGCCCGTCCCGCCCCGGTCCGACCCGCCCCGGTCCGACCCGCCGGCCCGCCCGCGCCGGCTCCGGCCGGGCGGTCCGCCGAACCGCCCGCCGCGCCGTCCGTCGGGCCCTCCGCCGGGCCGGGGGCGAGCGGCCCGGCGGCGGCCCGGCCGCCACGCCCCGAGGCCCCCGGCGCCAGCCGCGACCTGCTCGCCGGCTCGGCCCGCGAGCTGCTCGCCGCCGGCGCGGCCGAGGACCCCGAGAGCCGCTACGCCCACGCGCACCTGTCCGCGCTGCGCGCCGCCGCCGCGGTGCTCGCCGCCCGGGCCCGCCCCCGGGCCCGACGATCCGGCCGGGTGCGCAGCGCCTGGTCGCTGCTGACCGAGGTCGCCCCCGAGCTGGGGGAGTGGGCGGCGTTCTTCGCGGCGGGCGCCGGCAAGCGGGCCGCCGCGGAGGCCGGGCTGCGCGGGGTGGTGAGCGGGCGCGAGGCCGACGACCTGATGCGCGACGCCGAGGCCTTCCTGGCGGTGGTCGCCCGGGTCCTCGGGGTCACCACCCGCCAGCCCCCGCTGCCGCACGACGCGGGGGACGACCCGGCGCCCCGCGTCGGACCGGGCGCCCGGCCCGGTGCCCGGCGGCCCGACACCGGCGGCGCCGCGCCGGGAGGCGGGGCGGACGGGCCGCCCCGGCTGCGGTCGGTCCCGGCACCCTGAGCGCGTCGGCGACCCGTCCCTGCTCGTCCCTGCTCGTCCCTGCTCGTCCCTGCTCGTTTCCCCCTGCCGGCCCGCCGGCCCTGCACCCCCGCGACGTCTCCTGTGCCTGCCGATCCCTTCGTCCACCTCCACGTCGCCTCCGGCTACTCCCTGCGCCACGGCGCGAGCAGCCCGGCGGCCCTCGTGGCACGCGCCGCCGCGCTCGGCCAGGACGCGCTCGCCCTCACCGACCGCGACGGCCTCTACGGGGCCGTGCGCTTCGTCCTGGCCTGCCGCGACGCCGGGATCTCCCCGATCCTCGGCCTCGACCTCGCCGTGCATCCCGTGCATCCCGTGCATCCCGGGCCTCCCGGGCCGACCCCCGTCGTCCCGGGCCTCCCGGCCGCGGGGCTCGGCTCGCGGGTGCGGCGCACCCCGGCCGGCCGGTTCGGCTCCGGCCCCACCCTCGCCGAGCGCACCGCCGGGGCCGGCGCCGCGGTCCGGCGCACCCCGGCCCGCGGCGGCGCCGAGGTCGACCCGCACCACCCCCGGGTGGTGCTGCTCGCCCGCGGGCGCACCGGCTGGGCCTCGCTGTGCCGGCTGGTCTCGGCGGCCCACCTCGGGCTGCGGCCCGACCCGCCGCCGGGGGCCGAGCCGCCCGACCTGCGCGAGGCGCGGGCCGGGCAGGCCCGGCGCGGGTCGCCGGTCACCACCCTCGAGACCGTGGCCGAGCACGCCGAGGGGCTCGTCGTCCTGCTCGGCCCGGAGTCCGAGGTCGGCCGGGCGCTGGCCCGCCGGCGTCCCGACCTCGCCGAGGCGGCCCTCGCCCCGTGGCGCGAGGTGTTCGGCCGGCGCCTGGCCGTCGAGGTGGTCAGCCACCGGGCGCGCGACTCCGCCCTCGCCGTGAGCGACCTGTCGGGCGCGCCGGCGCGGGGGCTGCCCTACTCCTCCTCGCTGGCCGCCCGGACGCTGCGCTTCGCGCGCGAGCACGGGCTGCCCGCCGTGCTCGCCGGTGCCGTCCGGCACGCCGAGCGCGACCAGGCGCCGGTGGTCGACGTCCTCGACGCGATCCGCCGCCTCGTCCCGCTCGACTCCCGCCACCTCGACCGGGCCAACGGCGAGGGCTACCTCGCCGACGGCGAGCACATGCGGCGGGTGGCGAGCGAGGTGGTGCACCTGTCCGGGGTGGCGCAGGGGGAGGCCGCGCAGCGCCGCGAGGTCGACCGGCTGCTCGCCGACACCCGCACCCTCGCCGACGCCTGCGTCCTCGACCCGGTCGCCGACCTCGGCATCGGGGAGGTCCACGTCCCCGAGCTCGACCTGCTCCTGCCGGCCCGCACGGCCGGGCGCAGCAGCGCCGTGCGCGACCGCGGCCCGGCGGTCCTGGCCGCCGAGGCGCTCGAGGCCGACCGGCACCTGCGCGCGCGGTGCGAGGCCACGCTGGCCGGCTACCTCGACCGCGGGCGGCACCCGGAGCACCAGGTGCGCGACCGGCTCGACGACGAGCTCGCCACCATCGCCACGCTCGGGTTCGCCGGCTACTTCCTCACCGTCGGCGAGGTGGTCGACCTCATCCGCGGGATGGACGTGCGCGTCGCCGCCCGCGGCTCGGGCGCGGGCAGCCTGGTCAACCACCTGCTCGGCATCTCCGGCGTCGACCCCCTCGCCCACGGGCTGCTCATGGAGCGCTTCCTCTCGCCGCTGCGCCGCGCGCTGCCCGACATCGACGTCGACGTCGAGTCGGCCCGGCGCACCGAGGTCTACGAGCGGATCCTCGACCGCTTCGGCGGCGAGCGCTGCGCCTGCGTGTCGATGCGCGACACCTACCGCGTGCGCCACGCCGTCCGCGACGTCGGGGCCGCCCTGGGCATGCCGCCAGGCGAGATCGACGCGTTCGCCAAGTCCTTCCCGCACATCCGCGCGCGCGACGCCCGCGCCGCGCTCGAGGAGCTGCCCGAGCTGCGCTCCTCGGGCCTCGGCCGCCTCGCCGCCCGCGGCGAGCTCGACGGCTTCCTCACCCTCGTCGAGGCGCTCGACGGCCTCCCGCGCCACATCGCGCTGCACCCGTGCGGCGTCCTGCTCTCCGACACCACGCTGCTCGATCGCACCCCCGTCGAGGCCAGCTGGATGGGCTTCCCCATGAGCCAGTTCGACAAGGACGACGTCGAGGAGCTCGGGCTGCTCAAGCTCGACGTCCTCGGCATCCGCATGCAGTCCTCGATGGCGTACGCCCTCACCGAGATCGAGCGGGTCGACGGCGAGCACGTCGACCTCGACGCCGTCCCCCTCGACGACCCCGCCACCTACGCCCTCGTGCGCTCCGCGCACACGCTGGGCTGCTTCCAGATCGAGTCGCCCGGCCAGCGCGAGCTGGTCGGCAAGTTCGCGCCCGAGACCTTCGACGACCTCATCACCGACATCTCGCTGTTCCGCCCCGGCCCGGTGAAGTCCGACATGGTGACGCCGTTCCTGCGCGCGCGGCAGGGGTGGAACGACGCCGAGTACCTCCACCCGGACCTGCGCCCCGCGCTCGAGGAGACCTGCGGCGTGGTGGTGTTCCACGAGCAGGTGCTGCGCATCGTCGCGGTGATGACCGGCGCCAGCCTCGCCGAGGCCGACGAGGTGCGCCGCGCCCTCGGCTCGCCCGACACCCAGCCCGAGGTGCGCGCCTGGTTCTATCCCGCGGCCCGCGCGCGCGGCTACGACCTGGTCACCATCGAGCGGGTGTGGGAGGTCCTGCGCGCGTTCGCCTCCTTCGGCTTCTGCAAGGCCCACGCCGCGGCCTTCGCGCTGCCCACCTACCACTCGGCGTGGCTCAAGACCCACCACCCGGCCGCGTTCCTCGCCGGCGTCCTCACCCACGACCCGGGCATGTACCCCAAGCGGCTGATCCTCGACGACGCCCGCAACCTCGGCATCGCGATCCTGCCGCTGGACGTCAACGCCTCCGAGGGCACCTACCGCGTCGAGCGCGTCTCGCCCTACGACGAGCCGCCGCCGGAGATCCTCGGCGAGCGCCCGCGCCGCCCGCAGGACGTGCCCGGGCTGCCGGACGGGTCGGCGTACGGCATCCGGCTCTCCCTCGCCGACGTCAAGGGCATCAGCGCCGCCGAGGTCGAGCGGGTGGTCGCCGGCCGCCCCTACGGCTCGCTGTCGGACTTCTGGCACCGCGCCCGGGTCGCGCGCCCGGTGGTCGAGCGGCTCGTGGTCGCGGGTGCGTTCGACTCGCTCTACGGCATCGGGCTGTCCAGCCCGGTCCGCCGCCGCGGCCGGGTCACCCGGCGCGACCTGCTGCTGCAGGTCGCCGACCTCGACCGGCACACCCGGGCGACCGCGCGGGCGGCCCGCGCCGCCGCGCCGCGACCGCGCAGCGTGCCGCTCACCGCCACCGGGGTCCCGAGCGCCACGCGCGACGTCGTGGCCGCCGCCCGGCGCCAGGCGATGTCGCCGGCGACGCCGACCGCGGCCGCCGACCTCGACGTGCAGCTCACCCTCGACCTCGGCGACGCCCCCGGCGAGGTGGCGGCCAGCGGCCTGCCCGAGATGACCGACGCCGAGCGGGTCCGGGCCGAGCTCGAGGTGCTCGGCCTCGACGCGAGCCGGCACGTCGTCGACTTCTACGTCCCGATGCTCGAGGCGCTCTCGGTCACCCGCGCGCGCGACCTGCTCCGCCGGCGCAACCAGTCCGAGGTGCTCGTCGCCGGCGTCAAGGTCGCCACCCAGACCCCGCCGGTGCGCTCCGGACGGCGCGTCGTCTTCCTCACCCTCGACGACGCCACCGGGCCGGTCGACGCCACGTTCTTCGAGGACGTCCAGGGCCCCTACGCCGCCACCGTGTTCGGCTCCTGGCTCCTGCTGGTGCGCGGGGTGGTGCGCCGCACCGGCCCGCGCGGGATCTCGATCCGGGCCACCGGGGCCTGGGAGCTCGGGGTGGTCCACGACGCCTGGCGCCGGGGCGGCGCCCCGGCCGTGCACGCCCTGCTCGCCGCGGACTCCGGCACCCGGCACGACGGCGACGACGCCGCCGTGACCGGCCGCGCGGGGAGCCGGTCGACCCGCCCGGTCATGGCGCCGGCACCGGCCGGCGCGGCACCGGCGGGCTACGGCTACGGCTACGCCGGGCGCCCCGGCGAGGAGTCCGCCGCGGGGGCGGCCGGGGGCATGGGCCGGCGCGGGTCCGACCTCGCCGCGGCCGCACGGGCCGGGGCGGGCGCCGGGCGCCCGGCCGGGAACGGGGACAGCCCGGAGGAGACGGCCGAGCAGCGGGTGCGCCGGGTGCTCGTGCACGCCAGCGGGTTCCGCCAGTCGCCCTACGCCGACATCAAGCCGCAGGGGGTCGACGCCGCCGACACCCGGGGCCAGGCGGCGGCGCGCGGCGCCGCGCGCGAGGCGGCCGCCCGGGAGGCGGCCCTGCGCGCCGAGCAGCGGGCGGCCGACCGGGGGACCGGCCGGCCGGAGGAGGACGGACCGGACCCGGAGGCGCGCCGGGAGCCCGGGCCCGGGGCGTCCGGCGGCCCGCGGCGCACGCCCCCGGGCAAGCTGTGGCACTCGAGCCCCGGCAGCTCGGGCTGGTGACCCGATGCCGCACCGCACCGTGCCTGCACCCACGGCCGACATCGGACCGACCACCCGGCGGGTCCGGCGCACCCTGCCGCGACGTGTCGGTCCCGGGGCGGATGATGGGCGCGTCATGAGCGGACGCGACCACGTGCAGCGCCGGCGCACCCGCGCGCTCCCTGCGCGTCGCCCCGAGGAGCCGGGCCGCGGGGGTGCCCGGTGAGCCGCAGCCAGATCACCCGCGGCGCGCGGCTCACCCAGGCCGACGTCTCCGCGCCGCGCGGGTCGCGGGGCGAGGCCGACGCCGGGCGCCGCGACGACGACGGCTGCCCGGTGCTGCACGTCGACATGGACGCGTTCTTCGCCTCCTGCGAGCTGCGCTCGCGCCCCGACCTCGTCGGCGTCCCGATGATCGTGGGCGGCGACGGGTCGCGCGGGGTCGTCACCGCCGCCACCTACGAGGCGCGCCGCTTCGGCATCCACTCGGCGATGCCCATGTCGCGGGCCAAGCGCCTGTGCCCGCACGTCGTCGTCCTGCCGCCGGACTTCGAGCTCTACGCCGAGGTCTCCGCCGGGGTCATGGCGGTCTTCCGCGACGTGACCCCGCTGGTCGAGCCGCTGAGCCTCGACGAGGCGTTCCTCGACGTCTCCGGCGCGGTGCGCCGCCTCGGGCCGCCCGCCGTCATCGCCGAGGGCATCCGCTCGCGGGTCCACGACGAGCAGGGGATCACCTGCTCGGTGGGCGTCGCGCCGACCAAGTTCGTGGCCAAGCTCGCCTCCACCCGGGCCAAGCCCGACGGCCTGCTCGTCGTGCCGGCCGACCGCGTCGTCTCCTTCCTGCACCCGCTGCCCGTCGGCGAGCTGTGGGGCGTGGGGGACAAGACCGAGGAGGCGCTGCTCCGGCTCGGCCTCACCACCGTCGGCGACATCGCGCACACGCCCGTCGACACCCTGGTGCGGGCGCTCGGGCAGGCGGCCGGCACCCACCTGTCCGACCTCGCCTGGGGCCGCGACCCGCGCGCGGTCGAGGCCCCCGAGGGGGAGAAGAGCATCGGCAACGAGGAGACCTTCCCCCGCGACGTCGACGACCCCGAGGTCGTCCGGCGCGAGCTGCTGCGCCTGTCGGAGAAGGTCGCCGCCCGGCTGCGCACCCAGGGCTACGCCGCGCGCACCGTCGTGATCAAGGTGCGGTTCGCCGACTTCTCGACCATCACGCGCTCGCGCACGCTGCGCAGCCCCACCGACGTCGGCCGCGAGATCTACGACACCGCCCGCGCGCTCTACGACGCCCTCGGGCTGCAGCGGGCCCGGCTGCGGCTGGTGGGCGTGCGGGCCGAGGGCCTGCTCGACGTCGAGGACGCCCCCCGCCAGCTGCACCTCGACGAACCCGAGCTCGGCTGGCGCGAGGCCGAGCAGGCCGTGGACCGGGCCTCGGCCCGCTTCGGCCGGGGCTCGGTCCGGCCGGCCCGGCTGCTGCCGACCGGCGAGCAGGACGGCTTCGGCGGGGCGCCGGTGGCCCCGCGGCCGGGCCGCTGACCCCGTCGCGACCGGGGTCGCACGGCCGTCGAGACCGTGTCCGGTGAGGACCTGCGCGGGTCCGGACGGGAACCACGCGCGTCACCCGTTCGTCAGCCGGGGCAGCGCGGTGCGCCGGGAACCGTTCAGGACGGGCCTGCGGCGGCCGACACTGTCAGTGGCACGTGGCGCGGCACGAACCTTCGAACACGGCCCTCCGGGTTTCCAGTTCGCCGTTCGCTGCTTATCCTCGTGCTGTGGGCGGCCGCGCCGCCCGTGAGCACCTACCGCGTGGCGCCCGCCACGAGACCGAGGAGGAGCCGTGCCGCTCTCGGAGCACGAGCAGCGCCTGCTCGAGCAGATGGAGCGGGCCCTCTATGCGGAGGACCCCAAGTTCGCCTCCAGCCTGCGCTCGGCCACGCCTCGCGCCGGGAGCCGGCGTCGCGCCGCCGTCGGCGTCCTCGGCGCCCTGGCCGGCGTCGCGCTGCTGGTCACCGGCGCCGCCACCTCGGTGGTGCTCGTCGGCGTCCTCGGCTTCCTGCTCATGCTCGGCGGCACGGTGCTCGTCATCGGCGCCCTGCGCCCCGGCTCCGCGGCCCCCGCGGACACCGCCGCCCCCAGCCCCTCCGCGCCCCCGGCCCGCGCCCCCAAGCAGGGCGGGTTCATGGACCGCGTCGAGGAGCGCTTCCGCAAGCGTCGCGAGGGTGACGGGGCCTAGCCCCCGGGAGCTCCCGCCTCGCCACGGCCGCCGTCCACCGACGGCGGCCGTCGCGTTCTCCGGACCGGCACCGGTCTCCGGACAGCTGCTGCAGCCGCGTCGTGGCGTCCGGGCACCGTCCTCGCGCCGCCCCCACGGCAACGGCGGACGGCCGGCTCACTCCTCGGGCGCGCGCAGCGACGGCGGGAACAGGGTGGCCCGCAGCCGGGTGCCGGTGTCGGCCCGCTCCAGCAGCGCGGTGCGCACGGTGCCGAGGTCCTCGGCCAGCCCCTCGGTGGAGGGCGGCGCCGGGGCGTAGCGCGCCTGCTCGGTGGTGCGCCCGATCCGCGTGGCCGCGGCGGCCACGTCGCCGCGCAGGTGCGCCCGCTCGACGATCCCGGCCACGGCCTGGCGCGGGGTGAGCGACTCCGGCCACACGACGCCGAGGTCGCGCGCGGTGTCGCGCAGCTCGGCCCAGGCGTCCTCGACCGAGGCCTGCCGCGAGAGCCGCCGGCGGCGCCGCACGATGCGGCGCACGGCGGGGACGGCGGCGAGGGCGACCGCGACGACGAGCAGCAGGAGCAGCGCGCGCAGCCGCCAGGTGTCCGCGCTCGTGCCCGCGCCGGGCGCCTCGAGCGGGGTCAGGCCGGCCGGGAACTCCTGCTCGCTCGGGCCCACCTTGCCGCTGTGGCTGCTGCCGGGCGAGGCGCTCGCGGTGCTGGTCGGGGCCGCGGTGGCCGTGGCGATCGCCCCCGGCTGGGCGTAGGACGGGACGCCGATGGTCGAGCCCGGACCGCTCGGGGGCGTCGGCTCGAAGCGCACCCAGCCGATCCCGGGGAAGCTGAGCTCGGGCCAGGCGTGCGCGTCCTTCGCCTTGACGACGTAGGTGCCGTCCGGCTGGCGGGTGCCGCCGGTGTAGCCGACGACCACGCGCGAGGGGATGCCCAGCGCCCGGGCCATGAGGGCGAAGGTCGCGGCGAACTGCTGGCAGTACCCCTTGCGGTCGGTGAGGAAGGACTGCAGCGCCGAGGTGCCCTGGGTGTCGGGCACGTCGAGGCTGTAGGTGAAGTTGGACAGGAACCACTGCTGCAGGTCGTAGGCCCGCTCGAGGTTCGTCGTGGCGCCGGAGGTGACCTCCTGCGCCTGCGCGATGAGGAAGTCGGGGATGCCGTCGGTGAGGCTCCGCTGCTGGATCGGGTCGGGCGCGGTGGTCGCGTTGGCCGCCGCCAGCGCGCTCACGTCCGGCGCGGCGGTGATGGCGTCCACCTCGTAGGTCTGGTTCTGCCGCGTGGTGGTGTTCTGGCCGGCGAACACCGTGCCCGTGGCGTCGTCGGCCCACCACGTGCCGGTGAGTCCGTCGACCACCTGCGTGCGCTCGGGCACCGGCAGGTAGACGTCGGCGAGCTTGTCGACGGTGACCGAGTAGTGGGTGACCGGGCCGCTGCGCGGGATCGGCGCGATCACCACGCCGTCGGCCACGCGGGTCGCGACGTCCGGCGAGAAGCCGCGCGCGGTCCACTTCTCGTCGGCGTAGTCCTCGAGCACCACCGTCGGCAGGTAGACCGAGCCGGCCGTGGGCGAGGAGGTCGTGTAGTGCAGCACGGTGGCGTCGGGCTGGTTGACCAGCGAGCGCTTGAGGGACGCGAGCGGATCCAGGCGCACCCCGCCGCCACCGGCGCCCTCGCCCGGGCCGGTGCCCGACACCGCCTGGCCCCAGCGGCCGAGCACCGCGTCGGTCAGCGCCGGCACCAGCACGGGGACGATCAGCGCGGCGAGGGTCGCGACCACGCCGAGGCGGACCGCGGCCGAGGACAGCCCGCCCCAGGCCGAGCGCGCGGCGCTGGCGTCGCCGCGGCGCAGCAGGCGGCCCCAGCTGACCACCCCGACCCGCTCGTCGCTCACGAGCAGCACCATCCACGCGGCGGCCAGGCACACGAAGGTCCACCACGGGGAGCCGTCGTCGAGCACGAACGAGGGGACCACGTAGACGGCGACGAGCCCGGCGCCGGCGGCGACGGGCATGCGCAGGTCGACCGACAGGACGTAGACCACGATCGTCACGCAGCCGATGCCGAGGGCGATCACCGCGCTCAGGCCGTCGGTGAGCGGCACGGGCGGCGCGAACTGGTCGACGTCGGCCATGCCGTCGGCGAGCACGGCCCGCAGCGCGGCCAGGGAGTCGGTGCTCGGCAGGAACCCCAGCGGCGCGTCGGTGGTGAACTTCGCGATGAGCACCGAGAACAGCGCGAACGCCTGCACGATCGGCACGAGGAACACCGGCACGCGCAGCCAGGTGGCGCCCGCGCCGACGAGGCAGACGACGAGGACCGCGACCACGGTGGGCCCGAACCACCCGCCCTCCGCGACCAGCGGGCCGACCGAGAGCGCAGCGAGCAGCACCGCCACCGCGACGGCGGCGCTCGGCCCGGCCACCCCGCCGCGCGGGGGCAGCGAGGAGGCGGGGGCGGACGGCGACGCCGGCGCCGCGGAGGGCGTGGACGTCGGCGGACGCAGCGTGGTGGTCATCGGCCGCCGCCGATCCCGGCCCGGGCCACGCCGCTGCGCGCCAGGGACTGCCAGGCCTCGACCAGGTCGGTCTGCGGGCCGCACACCGTGACCCGCCAGCCGGCCGAGGACAGCAGGGCCGCGGCGCGCGTGGTGCGGCCGTCGTCGGGGACGGCCGAACGCGACGACCACGCGGAGGTGTCGAGCACGAGCGCGAGACCGCTGGCGTTGCCGCTGCGCAGCGCGGCGACGGTCTCGCTCTGGTCGTCCTCGAGGTCGCCGAGGACGGCGACGAGCAGCCCGTCGCGGATGCGGGCGCGGGTCTGCGGGTCGCGCACGCCGAGCGGGTGGCCCTCGGTGAGGCCCACGGTGGCGAAGACGTCGAGCAGCGGGCCCTCGGCCTCGGCGCCGCTCATCGTCTCGATGCCGGTGGTGCCGGGCCGCAGCCACTCGCCGTCGGAGTCGACCACGCGCACGGCGTAGCCGCGCAGCGCGAGGTGGCAGGCGATCGACGCGGCGGCGGACACGGCCCACTCGAACGACGAGGCGGGCCCGTCGCCGCGGTGGGCGCTCGCGCGGGTGTCCAGCAGGATCGTGGCGCGGGTGCGCCAGGGGTGCTCCTCGCGCCGCACCATCAGCTCGCCGCTGCGGGCGGTGGACTTCCAGTGCACCCGGCGCAGCTCGTCGCCGTGGCGGTACTCGCGGGGGATCACGTCGTCC
Source organism: Frankiales bacterium (assembly GCA_016125335.1). Taxonomy (NCBI): domain Bacteria; kingdom Bacillati; phylum Actinomycetota; class Actinomycetes; order Frankiales; species Frankiales bacterium. The sequence continues at coordinate 136,646 of WGLY01000015.1, read as the reverse complement.
TCGCCCGCGGACGCCACCGCGCGCGAGCGCGCCTCGCCGAGCCCGGACCAGTCGCCGCCGAGCGGGATCGCCGGCAGCGACACCGTGGCGGGGACGACGGTGAGCACGTCGGTGGTGGTGAACCTGCGCGTCGTGCGGCAGAAGCCGAAGGGGTCCACGAGCTGCACGGACACGGGTCCCACCGTGTAGCGGCCGCGCAGCGACCCGCGCAGCTCGTAGCGCACGTCGCGCCGCCCCGAGGGCTCGAGGCGGTCGATGACGAAGCGCTGCGCGCGGCCGAGCTGCCACGGCACCTCGTCCTCGACCAGCAGCAGCCCGCTGGCCAGGCGTGAGACGTTCTCGACGCGCACCACGCTCGTGGCCGGCTGGTCGACGGCCACCCGGGTGGGCCGCATCCCGCGGGCGGAGGCCAGCCGATAGCGCGTGCGCGAGACCCACAGCGCGGAGAGCACGGGCAGGAGCAGCAGGAGGATCCCGATGCGCAGCAGGTCGCGCTGGGAGAGCACGAGCGAGATGAGGACGCCGACCACGCCGAACGCCACCACCGCGCGCCCGCGGGTGGTGAGGTGGCGCAGGGCGGCCCGCACCTCAGACCCGGGCCGCTGCGGGGACGGGCACCCGGCGCAGGATGTCGCCGAGCACGGTGTCCGCCGTACGGCCCGCGATCTGGGCGTCGGCGGTGAGGATCAGCCGGTGCGCGAGCACGAGCGACACGAGCGCCTGGACGTCGTCGGGGAGCACGTGGTCGCGGCCGTCGAGAGCGGCGTAGGCCTTGGCCGCGCGCACCAGGTGCAGCGTGGCGCGCGGCGACGCGCCGAGCCGGACGTCGCCGTGCTGGCGCGTGGCGTTCGCGACGTCGACCGCGTACTGGCGCACGGAGTCGGCGACGTGGATGGTGCGCACCACCGCGACCAGACGCGTGATGGTCGCGGCGTCGGCCACGGAGGTGACCGCGTCGAGCGGGTTGGTCGCGGCGTGCTCGGCGAGCATGTCCATCTCCGCGCGGACGTCGGGGTAGCCCATCGACAGCCGCGCCATGAAGCGGTCGCGCTGGGCCTCGGGCAGCGGGTAGGTGCCCTCCATCTCGACCGGGTTCTGGGTGGCGATCACCATGAACGGCGAGGCGAGCCGGTACGTCGTGCCATCGACGGTGACCTGCCGCTCCTCCATGCACTCGAGCAGCGCGGACTGCGTCTTGGGCGAGGCGCGGTTGATCTCGTCGCCGAGCACGATGTTGGCGAACACCGCGCCGGGCCGGAACTCGAAGTCGCGGCTCTCCTGGTTGAACACGCTCACCCCGGTGACGTCGCCGGGGAGGAGGTCCGGGGTGAACTGGATGCGCCGGACGCTGCAGTCGAGCGAGCGGGCCAGGCTCTTGGCCAGCATGGTCTTGCCGACGCCGGGGACGTCCTCGATGAGCAGGTGCCCCTCGGCCAGCAGCACCGTGAGCGCGCTGCGCACGACGTCGGCCTTGCCCTCGATGACGGTCTCGACGGAGCGGCCGATGCGCGCCGCGGTGGCGACCAGGCCCGGGACGTCCTCGGGCCCGACGGCGTCGACCGGCGGCGCACCCGCGCCCGGCGAAGACACGGTCGGGCCGGGCTCGATGGGCGCGGCACCGGTCTGGTCGGTCGTCACACGGGCTCCTCGGGTCGGGCGGTGGCGCGGGTCGGACGCTCGATTGTCACCCGCGGGGCCGACGGGCGCAGGCGCACCCGGGCATTACGACCCGGCGCTGGTGTGCCCGCTGCCGCCCCCGCGGCGCGACGTCACGTTACGGCAGCGCTGGGACGCAGCGGGTGCCCGTTCCGGTTCCCTCCCGTCGGCGGCCCCAGGCGGCGGTGCAGCGGCCGCCGTGCGGGCTGCCCGGTTCGCGCCGTTCGTCCGGCCGCGCCTCAGACGGCGAGCGGCACGAGCCGCTGCGCGTCGTCGAACAGCGTGGCCTGGGCCGCACGGGCGGTGACCAGCGCGGACACCGCCCAGGCCGCCAGCAGCATGTACATCACGATGATCTGGTAGCGGATCGCCTCGAGCGGGTCGACCCCGGCGATGATGAGGCCCGTCATCGTGCCCGGCAGCGAGATCAGCCCCACCACGCGGGTGGAGTCCACGGTGGGGACGAGCGCGGTGCGCACGGCGGTGCGCAGGTCGCGGGCGAAGGCGGCCGGCGCCGGCAGGCCGAGGCTCAGGGCCGACTCGATCGCCGAGCGGTTGTCGGTCACCGACCGGCGCAGCGAGGTGAGGGTGAGGGACGCCGCCTGCATCGAGCCGCTGACCACCATGCCCCCGATGGGGATGAGCACCTGCGGGGCGGTGGAGATGACGCCGCCGGCGACGAGCACGCCGAGCGTCGCCGCCGTGCCGACCGCGATCCCCATGAGGGCCGATCGGTAGGCGTGGGGGATGCCGCGGCCGCGCCGGCGAGACTCGTTGGCCGCCACCAGGATCATCGCCAGCACCCACGCCAGCGCGCCGGCGATGCCCGCGTGCGCGAACAGCCAGGCGAGCACGGCGCCGACAGCCGCGAGCTGCACCAGGGCCCGGGCGGCGGCCACGACGATGTCGCGCGAGATGCCCAGGCGCTGCCACGACGCGATCGCGACCGCGACGACGACGAGCAGCACCGAGACGCCGACGGCGCCCCAGCTGGGGATCTGGGTCACGTGCCCTCCTCGGGGACATGGCGGTGCGGGGCGTGGGACCCGCCGTGCGACCGCGGGTCGTCGGCGTCGTGGGAGTGCCCGTCGCCCGGCGGGCTGAGCAGCTCGTGGCGCAGGTCGAGGGAGCCGGCCGGTCCGCGGGCGGTCACGCGGCCCTCGTGCAGCACCAGGACGTCGTCGGCGACGCGGCCGGCGCGCACCACGTCGTGGCTGACCAGCACGACCGACAGCCCGTCGCGGACGAGGCCGCGGATCACCTCGTCGACGGCGTCGCCCGAACGCGGGTCGAGGGCGGAGGTGGGCTCGTCGAGCAGCAGGACGCGGGGGGAGACGGCCAGGGCGCGGGCCAGGCACAGCCGCTGGAGCTCGCCGCCGGACAGGCTCGCCGGGCTGCGCCCGCGCAGCGCGCCGGCGTCGAGTGCGACCCGGGCGAGCAGCGCGGCCACCTCGGTGTCGGACAGCGCCGGTGCCGCCACGCGCACCTCCGCGAACACGTCCTCCGTGAGCGGGGTGGCGCGCTGCGGCACGAGGACCGCGCTGCGGCGCAGCTCGAGCACGTCGAGCTCGCGCACGTCGCGGCCGCCGAACAGGACCCGGCCCGAGGTCGGCTCGGCCAGGCGGTTGAGCAGCCGCAGCAGCGTGGACTTGCCCGACCCGCTCGGCCCGGCGACGGCCGTGACCCCGCCCGCGTGCAGGTGCTCGTCGACGTCGTCGAGCACGCGGCGCCCGTCCACGACGAAGGAGACGTGCTCGAGGGTGAACAGCTCGGGACGCTCCACGGCGTCAACCTACGGCCGCGACGGGTCCTCGGCCCGGCGCCGGACCGGGCGACGACCCGTCCCCGCGGACGGGCGCGACCGCCGGACGTCCGGGGAGCGCGGCTCACTACGCTCGAACCGGCGACACGACCGGCCCGGCGCGGGCCCGACGGACGGCGAGAGAGGCGACACGCGATGACCGTGCACCCGGCACAGCTCGGCAGGTTCTTCGACGACTTCGTGGTGGGCGACGTCTACCAGCACCCGTTCGGCCGGACCATCTCCGAGGCCGACTCGACCTGGTTCACGCAGCTCACCTGCAACACGAACCAGAACCACTTCAACGCCCACCTCGCGGAGTCCAACCCGATCACGGGCGGGCGCATCATCGTCAACAGCGGCCTCACCGTGGCGCTCGTGCTGGGGCTCTCGGTGATCGACATGAGCCAGAACGCCGTCGCCAACCTGGGGTGGACCGACATCAAGCTGACCCACCCCGTCTACATCGGCGACACCATCTACGCCGAGAGCGTCTGCACCGACAAGCGCGAGAGCTCCTCGCGCCCGGGCATGGGCATCATCACGATGGTCACGCGCGGGCTCAACCAGGACGGCGACGTCATCGTGTCGTGGACGCGGTCGGTCATGGTGCCCAAGCGCGAGACGGGCATCGGGCAGGGCTACTTCCCCGAGGCGAAGGCCGGCCCGCTCACCGCGGGCTGACCCGCCGTCCGCCGGGCGAGCGCCTGCTGCCCGCGGCTACGCTTCGGCAACGACCGCGCGAGGAGGACCGGTGGCCGAGGCCGAGCTCGTCGCTGCGCTGTCGGGCATCGACCTGTTCGCCGGCGTGCCGCCCAAGGTGATCTCCCGCATCGCCGAGACGGGCGAGCGCGAGGCCTACGCCGCCGGGTCGCACGTGATCTCCCAGGGCGACGAGGTCGCCGGGTTCCGTGCGTTCTCGCTGCCGGTGGTGGGGATGCACGTGATCCTCGAGGGCACGGCGACGGTGCTGGTGCACGGCGAGCCCGCGGCCACGCTGCGCCCCGGCCAGTACTTCGGCGAGCTCTCGCTCATCGACGGGCTGCCGCGCTCGGCCGACGTCGTCGCCGACGCGGGCGGGCTGCTCACGTTCGCCATCTCGAAGTGGACCTTCGAGTCGCTCCTCGAGGACCACCCCGAGGTGGCGGTCCCCATGCTGCGCGTCCTGTGCGCCCGGCTGCGCGCGCACGAGGCCGTCGACCCGGGCGGCCCCGCGGCGCCCGCACCGCGATGACAGCGCCCGAGCCCGGCCCGGCCGGCGCTCGGGGGGCCGCGACCGTGCCAGGGGGCGCGACCGACCTGCGCCGGCACGTGCCGCGGATCGCGCTCGACTGGGACGACGACGCCCCCGGCCGCACCTGGCAGCAGGTCGACGCCACGCTCGTGTTCGCCGACATCTCCGGGTTCACCGCGCTGACCGAGAAGCTCGCCCGGCGCGGGCGGATCGGCGCGGAGGAGCTGATCGAGACGCTCAACCGCATCTTCGGCGGGATCCTGTCGCAGGCTGCCGTGCGCGGGGGCGAGCTGCTCAAGTTCGGCGGCGACGCGCTGCTGTTCGTCTTCCGCGGCGACGACCACGCCGCCCGCGCGTGCCGGTCCGCCGTCGACATGCGCACGGCGCTGCGTGCCGCGGCGGCGACCCCCACGTCCGTCGGCCGGCTGTCGCTGTCGATCTCGATCGGCGTGCACTCCGGGCCGGTGGACTTCTTCCTCGTCGGCTCGCCCACGCGCGAGCTGCTGGTGCTGGGCGAGGCTGCGACGTCGACCGCCGAGGCCGAGCACGCGGCAGTGGCGGGGGAGATCCTCCTGACCACCGGCACCGCGCAGCGGCTGCCGGGCGGCTCGGCCGAGCCGAGGCCCGACGGGCTGCACCGGCTGCGCTGGCGCCGCACCCGGCCACCGGAGGGCGACGCCCCGCCGGCCCCTGCGGTGCAGGAGGCGCGGCTGCGCACCCTGTTCCCGCACGACCTCGGCGACCACCTCGGCCCCGCGGTCCCCGAGCCGGAGCACAAGCTCGCCACCATCGCGTTCGCGCGCTTCTCCGGCACCGACGACCTGCTGCGCACGCGCGGCCCCGACGCGGTGGGCGCTGCGCTGCACGAGACGGTGTCCGTGTTCGAGGAGGCGATGAACAGGGAGCGCGTGTCCCTGCTCGCCACCGACCTCGACAGCGACGGCGGCAAGCTGTTCATGGCCTCCGGGGTGCCCTACTCCACCGAGGACGACGAGGGCCGCATGCTGCGCGCGATGCGCGCGGTGCTGGACCGGGGCACCCCGCTGCCCGTGCAGATCGGCGTCAACCGCGGCCACGTGTTCGCCGCCGAGGTCGGCACGCCGGCCCGTGCCGCGTACTCCGCGATGGGCGACACCACGAACACGGCGGCGCGCATCATGTCGAAGGCGCCGGCAGGCTCGCTGTTCGCCCACCCCCAGGTGCTCGAGCACTCGAGGACCCTGTTCGCTACGGCGCCGGTGGGCCCCTTCGTCATGAAGGGCAAGGCGGCGCCGGTGCCCGTCTTCGCCGTGGGGGAGGAGCTCGGCGCGCGCGACGACGAGCGCGGCGCGGGCGCGCCGCTGATCGGCCGCGACGACGAGCTCGCGGCGGTGCGCGCCGCCCTCGTCGGGGCGCTCGACGGGGGCGGAGGGGTGCTCACCATCGCCGGGGCCACCGGCACCGGCAAGTCGCGGATCCTGGCCGAGGCGCTCGACGGCCTCGGCGCCTCGGTCGTCACGGTGCGCGCCGAGCCCTACGGCATGACCTCGCCCTACCGGATGCTGCGCGACCCCGTCCGCCGGGCCTTCGGCGTGGAACGGGCCGACCCGGACACGATGGCCGCGCAGCTGCTGGCCACCTTCCGCGAGCGGATGCCCGACCGCCTCGCGCTCGCGCCCCTGCTCGAGCCCGTCGTGATGATCCCGATCCCGGACACGCCCGAGTCCTCGGTGGTCGAGGCGCGGTTCCGCCCCGGGCTCATCGCCGACCTCATGGTGCGGCTGATCTCCTCGAGCGTGCCGGGCCGCTTCGTGCTCGTGGTGGAGGAGGCGCACTGGGCCGACGCGGCGTCCTCCGCCGTGCTCGCCCACGTCGCGACCGCCGCGCAGGGGCGACCGTGGGCGGTCGTCGTCGTCCGCCGCGGCGAGGGGGCGGGGCTCGAGCTCGAGCACGGGCCGCGCGTCGAGCTCGGGCCCATCGCCGACGACGTGCTGGCCCGGTTCGTCATCGGTGCCACGGCGGCCGCGCCGCTGCGCCCGCACGAGGTCGACGCGATCGTGGCGAGGGCGGAGGGCAACCCGCTCTACGCCGAGGAGCTCGTCCGCGCGTTCCGCGAGGTCGGGTCGCTCGAGGCGATGCCCGAGAGCCTGCACGCGGCCCTCGACGCCCAGGTGGACGCGCTCGACCCGGGCTCGCGCCGCCTGCTGCGCTACGCCTCGGTGCTGGGCCGCTCGTTCCGCACCGAGGTGCTGGCGGAGACGCTGCGCGAGGACGACGTCGCCGTCGACGCGGCGTCGCTGGGCCGCCTCGCCGACTTCCTCGAGGCCGACGGCCCCGGCCGGATGCGCTTCCGCAACAGCATGATCCGCGACTCGGCCTACGACGGGCTCGCGTTCCGCACCCGCGCCACGCTGCACGGCGCGGCCGGCCGCGCCGTCGAGGCCTTGTCGAGCGACCTCGACGCGGACGCCGACACGCTCTCCCTGCACTTCTCCCGCGCGGGCGACGACGCGCGCACCTGGGTGCACGCCCGCCGGGCCGGACGCCGGGCCCAGCGTGCCTACGCCAACACCGACGCCGCGGTGCAGTTCCAGCGCGCGTACGACGCCGCGCTCGCGCTCGGCGACGTCCCGCTGCACGAGCGCCGCGAGGTGCTCGTGGACCTGGTCGAGGTGTGCACGGCCGCCGGCCTGTTCGACCAGGCGCTCGACGCGGTGCGGCGCGGCGCCCGGCTCGCCGCCGGCGATCCCGAGTGGTCGGCGACGTTCCAGGTGCTGCGCATGCGCATCCTCAACGTCGTCGGCGACTACCGCGCCGCGCTACGGGTGATCACGACCACGCTGCGGACCCTGGAGCCACGCGACACCGAGGAGGCACGTCGTCTGCGGGCTCGGCTGGTGAGCGGGCGCGCGCTCATCCGGCGCAACCAGGGGCAGTGGCGCGAGGCGCGGGCCGCGAGCGAGGGGATGCTCGACGAGGTGCGCCGCGCCGGCGACGTCGACGCGCTCGTGGCCACGTTCGTCACCTACGACATCGCCCGGTTCGTCCTCGGCGAGCACGGCGTCGGCGCGCTGGCCCAGGAGGCGCTGGACATCGCCCGGCGCGAGCGCCGGCTCTCCGGCGCGGCCGAGGCGGCCTTCGTGCTCGGCAACTTCCGCTTCCTCACCGGTCGCTGGCGCGAGGCCGTCGAGCTCTACGAGGAGTCGCGCCGGGTGGCCGCCGAGGCGGGCGACCTCGTCTACGCCGCCACTGCGGGCGCCAACCTGGCCGAGCTGCTGCTGACCCGGTCCGAGCTCGAGCGGTGCGAAGGGGTGCTCGACGACGCGCTGCGCGCGGCGATCGCGGCCGGCGCCGGGCCGCTGGCCGCGCACACCCGGATGCTCTCGGCCCGGCTGCAGATCGCGCAGGGCCGCTACGAGCTCGCCGAGGAGACGGCCGTGCGCGCGGAGGAGGACCTGCTCGCCTACTCGCAGTCCGTGCCGGCGCTCGAGGCCCGGCTGGCCCGGGCGGAGTCGCTGAGCCGGCGCGGGATCGGCGACCGGGCGTGGGAGCTCGTCGTCGACCTCGCGCCGTACTCCTCCGCGGAGGCCGCATCGCTGCTGCCCCGCGCCCACCTCGAACGGGCCCGCGCCGAGCTCGTCCTGGGCCGGCTCGACGCCGCCCTCGCCGACGTCGACGCGGGACTCGCCGCGGCGCGCGAGCAGGGCTCGGACTTCGAGGAGCTGCGACTGGTGCTGCTGCGCGGGGAGGTCGCCACGGCCGCGGGCGACCGCGCGGCGGCAGCGGCCGCGGCTGCCGACGCAGCCGCGCTGCGCGCGCGGATCCAGGGCGAGGGCGCGGTCTCGTCGTCCCCGGGCTGACGGCTGACGGCAGTGCGACGGGAGCCCGGGCGACGGCGGTCCGTCACCCGGGCTCCCGGCGGTTCAGTCTCGCAGCGGTGTCACTTCCCGAGCCAGATGACGTCGCCGGACATCCAGACCCAGTCGACCCAGCGCTGCACCTGGACGCCGTTCACCGTGACGAGCTCCGTGCTCGTCGCGTACTTGCAGGCGTACTGGGCGCCGCCGGAGGTGCTGTCGAAGTCGTACGACGACGACCCGGCCTTCACCACGTTCGGGTCCGCGGTCGGTGCGTTGGGGCTGGAGTTGTACGCCCACTGCGTCAGCGAGGTGCCCGACACCGTCTGCTGGTGCGCCCATGGTGACGAGGTGTAGGTGAACGCCGTCGTCGGGCAGTAGCCCACGGTGCGCGCGGCGTTGGCCACCGTCCCGTTGGAGAAGTCCACCGCGAGGTCGGGGTCGTTGCTCACCGGCGTCGTGTAGTCGCGGGCGAATTGCAGGAGCCAGGTGCCGTCGGTGTCGGCCTGGTCGGTCTGCAGCGAGAAGACGCTCCCGCTGCTCGACGTCGTCAGCGAGACGTTGTACGCCTTGTCCTGCTTGCAGGTGCCGGTCGTGTAGTCGTAGACCCTCGTGTAGGTGACGGTGACGCCGCCGGAGGTCTCGGTGCCGGTGGTGCCGCACGTCGCCGTGTACTCGGAGGTGCTGAAGAGGTTGAACGTGGTGGGGCCGCCCTGCGGCGTGCCCGTCCACCCGGTCCACTGCTGCCCGCCCTCGAGGGAGAACGCCGGGTTGTTGTTGGCCTTCGGCGGCACGGTCTGGGTCACGCCGTCGACCGTGTAGCTGTAGCTCGTGGCCGAGAGCACGACCTCGTCCCACCGGTTGCCGTACGCCTCGGTGCTCAGCCCCGAGCCGCTCGTGATGCGGCCGTCGGAGGTGTAGGTGGGCCCCACATTGGGGTCGTACATCTTCAGCGACGGGATCTGCCAGTAGCACTCGTTGGTGCCGGGGGTGCCGCTCTGCGGACCGGAGTTGACGGTGCCCTGGTTGCACCAGTCGAGCAGGTCGTGCGGACGGGCGGGGTTGAGCGGGGCCGGGCTCGACAGGCCCGACTGGAACTCCGCGCCGCCGATCTCGTGGCCGTCCTTCTTGAAGATCGCCTGGAGGACGACGCTGCCGGACAGGTTCAGGTCGAACCCGGCACCGTCGACGCTGGTGGAGCCGAGCTGCCCGGGGAGGCTGGCGACCTTGATGGTGAGCGCCTCGCCCGCGGAGAGGTTCACCTGCGAGCACGCACCGCCGGTGGACTCGGAGTTGACGCCGATGTCGCCCTGCGACCCGATGCCCACCTGGGAGCCCGACCCGCCCGCGGTGCCGCTGATCGTGAGGTACGGGGTCGCGTTGCGGCTGTCGAGGTTGCAGGCGTTCTTCGACGTCGCGGCGACGGTCTGCACGGTGGAGGCCGTGGTGCCGTCGGGCTTGTGCCACGAGACCGTGAACGAGCTCGTGCCCTTGCCGTTGTTGGCCAGGGTGTCGGCCAGCACCAGGGTGCCGGCCGAGGTGCTCGTGCCGGGGAGGGGAGGCTGGAGCGTGAGGCCGGCGCTGGCCCCGGTGGCCGCGCCGGCGACGAGTGCTGCAGTGGTGAGGGTCGCGAGGCCGGTGGCGGTCGCGATCCAGGCGCGTGCGCGCATGCGGGCTCCCAGGGTCGGTGAGGTGACCCGTTGCCGGCCAGGACACGCGGCGACGGACCGGGGGTGACCGTCCGCGGCGAGCACGCTGCGTGCCTGCGGCACGCACCCCCGGGCTGCTGCGGACGGCGGGGTCGTCGTCGCTCACCGTAGCGGTCGGCGGGCCGGCGCGGGAGCCCCTCGGGAGGGTCGTCGTGCACCGTCGCTCCTGGTCAGGGCCGCATCGGGCACGCTGCGTCGAGGCCACGGCCACGCTCGGTGGCCCGCGGTCACGCACTGCTCCGACCGGGGGACGGTCCGCGGTCGGCGACCGCGTTCGTCCCCTGCGTCGGGCCGCCGCCCCCGCGGTGCGCCGGCCCGGGCCGGCGGGCGCCGTCCCGGACGGCCGCACCGGATCGCGCTCGCACGCGGCCCCCGGTACGTGAGGATGGGCGCCGTGCCCCACCACACCGCCGCCGACGACCCGGTGACCGGGCCCGTCGGCGCGCCCGCCGCGGGAGAGCCCGGGCGCGAGGTGGTGCCCGTCGTGCACCGGGCCGGCCCGCGGATGCCGGCCGCGGTCGAGGTGCCGCTCGACGTCGCCCTCGGCGCGGCGGTGGTCGTCGCCCGTCCCGTGCTGGCCGCCGGCTCCGTGGTGCGGCGCACCGTCGGACCTGTCGCGCGGGTGGGGCTCGCGCTGCTGGCCCGCCCGCCGCTCGTGCACCCGGACTGGACCCCGGCGGCCCTCGCGCAGCGGCTCGGCGACCGTGGTCGCCAGGTGCGCTTCGCGGCGGGCGCCGACGTCACCGCGGCGGGCAACGACGCGCTCGACCTGCTGGTGCCCGCCGTGATGGGGCCGGTGCTCGACCGGGTCGACATCACCGGCATCGTGCTCGAGCGCGTCGACCTCGAGCGCCTCGTCGTGGCGGTGCTCGACTCGATGGAGCTCACCGACGTCGTGCTCGACCGCGTCGACCTCCAGCGGATCGTCGAGTCCGCGATCGCCAGCATCGACCTCACGGAGATCGTGCGCAGCCGGGTCGATCTCGCCGGCCTCGCGGAGGACGTCATCGAGGAGGTCGACCTGCCCGAGATCATCCGGGAGTCCTCGACCGGCGTGGCGGCCGAGGTGGTCGACCAGGCGCGGCTCTCGGCGGTCGCCGGCGACGAGCTGGTCAACCGCTGGGTCGACCGGATCATGCTGCGGCGCAAGGCCCGGCGCACCACCGCGCCGGGCGCCGAGGCGCGTGCGCAGGAGGAGGTCCGGTCCGCGCTGCGGGAGGCCGAGCGCGAGGAGCAGCGGCAGATCTCGGACGCTTCCGGGCCGCAGCCGCGCGACGACGGGGGAGGGGACGCATGACCGATCCGAGCCCGGTCCACGGCCCGCAGCACCCGGTGCCGCACCTGAACCCCATCCCCCCGAAGGCGCGCGTGTTCCAGGGGCTGCGCGCCGGCGTGGTGTCGCGCACCGCGGCCGGCGCCATCGACTACCTCCTCGTGGCGTCGACGACGGTGGGCACCTACCTCGCGATCGTGGTGCTCAAGTTCCTGGTCGACCCGCGCGACTACGTGCTGCCCACGTGGTCGTTCGGGCTGTTCCTGCTCGTCGGCTTCGGCTACCTCGTGATCTACCTCGCGCTCGCGTTCGCGACGACGGGGCGCACCGTCGGCGCGCGCCTCATGGGGCTGCGCGTGGTGGGCCGCAAGGGCACCCGGATGCACTGGTGGGCGGCGGTGCTGCGGGCCGGCTTCTGCGCCGTGTTCCCGGTCGGCCTGTTCTGGTGCGCGGTGAGCCGGGAGAACCGCTCCGTGCAGGACGTCGTCCTGCGCACCTCGGTGATCCACGACTGGCCGGTGCACGCCGCCCCGCCGAGCCCCACCGACACCGAGAGCCGCTCGCAGCTGTGACCCGGCCGGCCTGACCCGGCCGCCGGCACCGACCCCTGCCCCCGGACGCCTCCGGCGCCCGCGCACCGCGCCACCGCGCGGCGCCCCTCGTGGCCGCGGCCGTGCCGCTGCCACCCCGCTCCAGCCCGCTCCATGCCGCTGCGTGCCGGCGTCGGGACCGCGGGGACGCCCGTCGGGGCCCGTCGCGCCCTGACCCCTCCACTTTCCTCCACCGCCGTGACCTGCGGTGATGCCGTGATGCCGGCTGCGTCGCCGTCCTCGTCAGGCCCCCGACCTGCGGCAGTGGGGCGCCGCGTGGGTGATTGGTGGGTCATGGTGGTTGACGGTGGAGGGAAGTGGAGTATGTTGGCGCGCGACGGAGGGACAGGACCCTCCGCGGGGGCGGGTGGAGGTGGTGGCGGTGTTCCTCGGGACGCACACGCCGCGCCTCGACGAGAAGAACCGCGTGATCCTGCCGGCCAAGTTCCGCGACGCCCTCGCCGACGGCCTGGTGATCACCAAGGGCCAGGACCGCTGCCTCGTGGTCTGGACCGCCGAGGGCTTCGCCGAGTACGCCGCCACCCTGCGCGCCGGGTCGCAGACCAACGAGCGCACCCGCGCCTACACCCGTGTGCTGTTCGCCAGCGCGTCGGACGAGACCCCCGACCGGCAGGGCCGCATCACCATCCCGCAGCCCCTGCGCGAGTACGCCGGGCTCACCCGCGACTGCGTCGTCGTCGGCGCCGACACCCGCATCGAGATCTGGGACGCCGCGACGTGGGAGTCCTACCTGGCCGGCACCGAGCAGTCCTTCGTGGACCTCGACGGGGAGGTGGTGCCCTCGTCGTAGCCCGTCGTGGGACGAGGTCTCCGGTCCGTCACCCGGCTTCCTGGCGCACCTTCCCCGGTGCCAGGGAGACCCACCCCGGCTGACGGACAGGGGACCTGGTCCCAGGACCGACGCCCGACCCCGCGAGCCCGAGCCAACCGGCCCCGAGCCGGCCCCGCACATCCCGTTCCCACCGCGAGCGCCTCCGGGCGAGGGAGCCCCCATGGACCTGACTCTCCTCCGGCACGAGGACCGTCCCCCCGTCGTCGTGCGCCGGCCCCGCGCGGTCGCCGTGGCGACCGGCCCGGCCGGTGTCCTCGTCGCGTCGTGCGCCCTCGCCGCGGCCTTCCTGGTCGCCCTCGCCGACCTCGTCTCGCGGCTGGGCTGACCCGTGCCCGACCCGTACGACGGCCCGGCGGACGACGACGCCGCGGACGGCGGACCCGCACCAGCGGGGGAGCCGTCGCACGTGCCGGTGCTGCTGGAGCGCTGCCTGGCCCTGCTGGCCCCGGCGCTCGAGCGTCCCGGCGCGGTCGTCGTCGACGCCACGCTCGGCCTCGGCGGGCACAGCGAGGCGCTGCTCACCCGCTTCCCCGACGTGCGGCTCGTGGGGATCGACCGCGACGCCGACGCCCTCGCCCGCTCGTCCCGGCGCCTGGCCGCCCATGCCGCGCGGACGGTGCTCGTGCACGCGGTGTACGACGAGCTGCCGCGGGTGCTCGACGAGGCGGCCGCGCCGCGCGTCGACGGCGTGCTGTTCGACCTCGGCGTCTCGTCGATGCAGCTCGACCAGGCGGCCCGCGGGTTCGCCTACGCGCAGGACGCCCCGCTCGACATGCGGATGGACCCGACCCGCGGCATCACCGCCGCGGAGGTGCTCAACACCTACGCCGCGGCCGAGCTCGCCCGTGTGCTGCGCGACTACGGCGAGGAGCGCTTCGCCCGCCGCATCGCCGACGCCGTGGTGCGCGAGCGCGGCCGCGCGCCGTTCGACACCAGCGCCCGGCTCGTCGAGCTGGTGCGCGCCTCCATCCCCGCGCCCGCCCGGCGCACCGGCGGCAACCCGGCCAAGCGCACCTTCCAGGCGCTGCGCATCGAGGTCAACGCCGAGCTCGAGGTGCTCGAGCGGGCGGTGCCGGCAGCCGTCGACGCGCTGCGCGTCGGCGGCCGCGTGGTGGTGCTGAGCTACCAGTCCCTCGAGGACCGCATCGTCAAGCGTGCCTTGGTGTCCCGGGCGAGCACCGACGTGCCCGACGACCTCCCGTTCGTGCCCGCGGGGCACGAGCCCGAGCTGCGCCTGCTCACCCGTGGGGCGGAGAAGGCGTCCGACGCCGAGATCGCCGCTAACCCGCGGGCCGCCTCCGTCCGCCTCCGTGCCGCCGAGCGGCTGAGGGAGGCGGCGTGAGCACCGCGGCGCGCTCCGCGCCGGCCCGTCCGTCGTCGCGCCGGGCCGGCTCGCCGCGGCCCCGGCCCGCCGCCCGGCGCCGTCCGCAGCTCGTCGCCCTCCCGGAGCCGGCACCGGTGGTCGCCGGCACCGGGATCTTCGCGGCCGTCGTCGTCGGGCTCCTGCTGTCCGGGATGGTCGTGCTGCTCGTGCTCAACACGTCGCTGGCCCAGGGTGCCTTCGAGCTCAGCTCGCTGTCGAAGGCGCAGAGCGATCTCGAGGACCAGGAGCAGCAGCTGCTCCAGGACGTCGCGCTGAAGGAGTCGCCCGAGGCGCTGCAGCGCCGCGCGCTCCAGCTGCACATGGTGCCGGTGGCCTCGCCGGTGTTCCTGCGGCTCTCCGACGGCGCGGTGCTCGGCGTCCCCGTCGCGGCGGCCGCCCCGCCGCGTCCCGCGCCGAAGCAGCCGGCCATCGACGCCGCCTCGACCAGCCCCGACCCGTCGGGCGCCACGGGCGCAGCGGCCACGTCGTCGAGCACCACCACCGCCGCCGGCCGGCCCGCCGGGATCGACGCCGCGGTCGCCGATCCGGCGCCCGCGCAGCGCACGACCCGCACCACGACCCGCGCCGGTGGTGGCGCGTCCTCGGCCGGCCACGGCGCGGCCCGCGGGACGACGCGCACCTCCGGCGGCACCGGCACGTCGGGCACCGGCGGCACCACGGGCGGAGGAACCCACCGATGACCACGCTCGCCCCGCCGCCCCGGCGGACTCCCTCGGGGCAGCGCCCGCGCGCCGGATCGCGCCCCGGCACCTCCGCGCGGGGCACCGGGCGCACGGCGCCGCGCGCGCCGTCGCAGCAGACCCGGCCGGCACGGCCGCCCGCCCGCCCGGCGGGCCGCACCTACCGTCCCGGCAACCCGCTGCGCCGCATCCGCGCCTGGCAGGTGTTCCTCCTCGTGGTGCTCTCGGTCGTGGCCGCGCGCGTGATCGACCTCCAGGCGATCCAGGGCCCCACCCTGGCCGCCGAGGGCGTGAAGGACCGCACGCGCACGATCGTCATCCCCGCGGTGCGCGGGGACATCACCGACCGCAACGGCGTCCAGCTGGCCACCACGGTGGCCGCCCGCAACGTCACGGCCGACCAGACGCTGGTGACCGACCCCGCGGGCGAGGGCGAGCAGCTCGCCGCGGTCCTCGGCGGCGACGCGACCGCCTACGAGCAGCGGATGACCGGCACCCGCCGGTTCATCTACCTGGCCAAGGGAGTCACTCCCGAAACGTGGGCCCGGGTCGCCGCCCTGCGGCTCCCCGGCGTCTTCAGCGAGGCCACCTCCACGCGCGTGTACCCGGCCGGGTCGGTCGCGGCGAACGTCGTGGGCTACGTCCGCGCCGACGGCGACGGCGGCTCCGGCCTCGAGTACGGCTTCAACTCCGAGCTGGCCGGCACACCGGGCAGCGAGGTCTACCAGAGCTCGCCGCTCGGCACCGAGATCCCGACCGCGGGCAGCTCGGGGACGCCGGCGGTGCCCGGCACCGGGATCCAGCTCACGATCGACCGCGACCTCCAGTGGGTGGCCCAGTCGTCCCTGGCGTCGGCCGTGCGCAGCGCGCGCGCCGACAGCGGCTCCGTGGTGGTGATGGACCCGAGGACGGGCCAGATCTACGCCCTGGCGACCGTCCCCACGTTCGACCCCAACAAGCCCGCGGACGCGGCGCAGAGCGACGTGCGCAACCGTGCCGTCTCGGACGTGTTCGAGCCCGGGTCGACCAGCAAGGTCATGACGATGGCCGCGGTGATCCAGGAGAAGAAGGCCAACCCCTACACGCGTATCACCGTCCCGCCCGTGCTGCGCACGCGGTACAAGACCTGGCACGACGACGTGCCGCACGGCACGCTGCACCTCACCCTCAACGGCGTGCTGGCGCGCTCCAGCAACATCGGCACGATCCTCGCGGCGCAGCGCATCGGCGGCGACAAGCTCTACTCGTACCTGAAGAAGTTCGGCATCGGCCAGCCGACCGGCCTGCACTTCCCGGGCGAGAGCGACGGCTACGTCCCCCCGCCCGCGGACTGGTCGGGCACGACGTTCGGCACCCTCGCCTTCGGCCAGGGCCTGTCGCTGACGGCCGTGCAGGCCGCGTCCGTCTACGCGACCATCGCCAACGACGGCGTGCGCGTCGCGCCGACGCTGGTCGCCGGCTACACGGCGCCCGACGGCACCTTCCAGCCGGCGCCGGCGCCGGCCAGCACGCGGGTGGTCAGCGCGAGCACCGCGCGGCAGGTGCGCACCATGCTCGAGTCGGTCGTCTCCGACCAGGGCACCGCGCCGAAGGCGGCGATCTCCGGCTACCGCGTGGCGGGCAAGACCGGCACGGCCAACCGCATCGACGAGACGTGCGGCTGCTACCGCGGCTACACCGCGTCGTTCGTGGGCATGGCGCCCGCGGACGCACCACGGCTGGTCATCGGCGTCTTCCTCCAGAACCCGCGCAACGGCCACTTCGGCGGCCAGCTCGCAGCCCCGGTCTTCAAGAAGGTCATGACCTTCGGGCTCGAGCACCTGCGCATCCCCCCGACCGGCACCGCGCACCCGCGCCTCCCGGTGTTCTGGTGACCGCCGGATAGGGTCGGGAACGTGTCCGCAGGCCCGCGACCGAGCACGCGCCCGCTGCCGGTCGCCGAGCTCGTACCGCTGCTGGGGGCGCACGGCCGCAGCAACGACCCGTCGCCCGACGCGGCGTCCGCCACGGTCGTCACCGGCGTCACGCACGACTCCCGCGCCGTGCTCCCCGGCGACCTCTACGCCGCGCTGCCGGGGTTCCGCACGCACGGGGCCGAGTTCGTCCGCGAGGCCGCCGCGGCCGGCGCCTCCGCCGTCCTCACCGACCCCGCGGGGCTCGACCGCGCCCTCGCCGCCGGCGTCCCGGTCCTGGTGTCGGACGACCCGCGCGCCGCGCTCGGGGCGATCGCGTCCCGGGTCTACGGCGACCCCTCGCAGGACCTGCTCGTCGTCGGCATCACCGGCACCAACGGCAAGACCACGACGAGCTACCTGGTAGACGCCGGGCTGCGCGCCGACGGGCGCACCACCGGCGTCATCGGCACGGTGGGCACGCTGATCGGCGACGAGCCGGTGGCGACCGCGCGCACCACCCCCGAGGCCACCGACGTGCACGCCCTGCTCGCCGTCATGCGCGAGCGCGGGGTGACGGCGGTGACCATGGAGGTGTCGAGCCACGCCCTGCGGCTCGGCCGTGTCGACGGCGTCCGGTTCGACGTCGTCGCGTTCACCAACCTCAGCCCGGACCACCTCGACTTCCACCGCGACATGGACGACTACTTCGACGCCAAGGCCGAGCTGTTCCGCGCCGACCGCGCCGGCCGGGCCGTCGTGTGCGTCGACGACGAGTGGGGCCGCCGCATGGCGGAGCTGGCCGGCGCGCGGGGTCTCGAGGTGACGACCTACGCGCTCGGCGGCACCGCCGCGACGTGGACCGCGCGTGGCGTCGTCGGCGTGCCGGGCGGCACCGTGATGCGGGCGCACGGCCGGCTGTCCGGCGGCGGGTTCGCCGACGTGCCGCTCGAGGTGCGGCTGCCCGGCGCGTTCAACGCCGCCAACGCCCTGGGCGCGCTCGCGGTCCTGGAGGCCTGCGGGGTCGACGCCGACGTCGCGGCCGACGGCATCGCGGCCTGCCCCGGCGTGCCGGGGCGGATGGAGCGCGTGCCGGACCCCGACGCGTCGCGAGGACTGTTCGCCTACGTCGACTACGCCCACACCCCGGACGCGGTCGAGCGGGCGCTCGTCGCGGCCCGCGAGGTGCTCGAGGCGCGCGGTGCCGGCGGCCGTGTGCTGGTGGTGCTCGGTGCCGGCGGCGACCGCGACCCGCACAAGCGCCGCGCGATGGGCGAGGCGGCGGCGCGGGGTGCCGAGGTCGTGGTGGTCACCGACGACAACCCGCGGTCCGAGCCGCCGGAGGCGATCCGGGCCGAGCTCCTGCGCGGTGCCGCCGTGCATCCCGGGACGCGGACCTCCGAGATCGGCGACCGCCGCGACGCCGTCGCCGCCGCGGTCTCCGCGGCGCAGCCGGGCGACGTCGTCCTCGTCCTGGGCAAGGGCCACGAGCAGGGCCAGGAGGCCGGCGGCGTCGTGACCCCGTTCGACGACCGGGTGGTGCTGGCCGAGGCGCTCGAGGCCGTGCACCCCGGGCCGGGCGCCGCGGCCGGGACGGCGGTGCGGCCGTGATCGCGCTCACCCTGGCCGAGGTCGCCGCCGCGGTCGGCGGCCGGCTGGGCGGCGGAGCCCGTGGCGACGAGACCGCCGTCGGCATCAGCACCGACTCGCGCACCACCCGTGCGGGCGACCTGTTCGTGGCCGTCGTGGGCGAGCACCACGACGCGCACGACCACGCGGCGCAGGCGGTCGCGGCCGGGGCCGTCGGCGTGCTCGCCTCGCGCCCCCTCGACGTCCCGTGCGTCGTCGTCGACGACACCGTCGCGGCGCTCGGCCGCCTCGCGCGCGCGGTGCTCGACCGCTTCCCGGACCTCGTCGTGGTCGGCCTCACCGGGTCCTCCGGCAAGACGAGCACCAAGGACCTGCTCGCGCAGGTGCTCCCGGCGGTGGGGGAGACCCTCGCGCCGGCCGGGTCCTTCAACACCGAGGTGGGCCTGCCGGTCACCGTGCTCGGTGTCGGTCCCACCACGCGGGTGCTCGTGGTCGAGATGGGCGCGCGCGGCGTGGGCCACGTGCGCTACCTCACGACGATCTCCCCGCCGGCTGTGGGGCTCGTGCTCAACGTCGGCAGCGCGCACGTCGGCGAGTTCGGCTCGGTGGACGCCATCGCCGTCGCGAAGGGCGAGCTCGTCGAGGCGCTGCCCGCCGCGGAGCGCGGCGGCGTCGCCGTGCTCAACGCGGACGACCCGCGCGTGCGCGCCATGGCGTCGCGCACCGCGGCGCGCGTCGTGCTGTTCGGGGAGTCGGCCGACGCCGACGTGCGCGCGGAGTCGGTCGTGCTCGACGACGCCGCGCGCCCGTCGTACGACCTCGTGCACGCCGGGCGGCGGGCCCGGGTCGCCAGCGCCCTGCACGGCCGCCACCACGTGGCCAACGGCCTGGCCGCGGCGGCGGTCGCACTGGTGCTCGGGGCCGACCTCGACGAGGTGGCCGAGCGGCTCACAGCGGCCCGTCCGGCGAGTCGCTGGCGCGGCGACGTGACCGACACCGCAGCGGGTGTCACCGTGGTCAACGACGCCTACAACGCCAACCCTGCTTCGATGACAGCCGCGCTCGAGACCCTCGCCGCCATGACGCACGCCACGCCGACGCGGGGCCCCCGCCGGGCGGTCGCGGTGCTGGGCGAGATGCTCGAGCTCGGCCCCGCGGCGGAGGCGGAGCACACGGAGATCGGGAGGACAGCGGTGCGACTGGGCGTCGAGCGGCTGGTGGCCGTCGGGTCGTCGGCGTCCGTGACGGCGATGAGGGACGCGGCTCTCGCCGCAGGGGGTTCGGCGGTGCTCGTCGAGGACGTCGGCGCCGCGGCGGACCTGCTGCGCACCGAGCTGCGCGCCGGCGACGTCGTGCTGGTGAAGGCGTCGCGGTCGGTCGGGCTCGAGCGCGTCGCGGAGGCGCTGCTCGCCGCGCCGGTCGCGGCCCAGGGGACCGGTGAGCCGGCGTGAAGCTCGTCCTCATCGCGGCCGGACTGGGCCTGTTCGTCGCCCTGCTCGGCACCCCGCTGCTCATCCGCTTCCTGCGCAACCACAACTACGCGCAGGCGATCCGGGTGTCGACGCCGGACGAGCCCTACCCGGAGCACGGCGCCAAGCTGGGCACGCCGTCGATGGGCGGCCTGGCGATCCTCGCCGGCCTGCTCATCGGGTACTTCGGCGCGCACCTCGTGGCCTGGCGGGTGCCGAGCGTGTCCGGGCTGCTCGCGATCTACCTGACGGTCGGGCTCGGTGCCGTGGGCATCGCCGACGACTACCTGAAGATCTTCAAGCAGCGCAGCACCGGGGTCCGGGCCCGCACCAAGCTGGTGGGCCAGGCGGCCGTCGCCCTGTCGTTCGCCTACCTCGCGGTGCACTTCCCGGACGAGTACGGCCGCAACCCCGCCTCGCACGCCGTCTCGCTGTTCCGCAACACGGCGATCGTGCTGCCGACCGCCCTGTTCCTGCTGTGGGCGTGGTTCCTCATCACGGCCACCACCAACGCGGTCAACCTCACCGACGGCCTCGACGGGCTCGCCGCGGGAGCCTCGGTGATGACCCTCGGCGCCTACACGCTGCTGTCGGTCTGGCAGTACGGCCAGAACTGCCAGTTCGGCGAGTTCGCCCGCTGCTACGACGTCCGCGACCCGCTCGACCTCGCCATCTTCGCGGCGGCCGCCGCCGGCGCCTGCTTCGGCTTCCTGTGGTGGAACTCGTCGCCGGCGAGCATCTGGATGGGCGACACGGGGGCCCTCTCGCTCGGCGGTGCGATCGCCGCGCTGGGGATCCTGTCCCGCACCGAGCTGCTGCTCCCGCTGCTGGCCGGGCTGTTCGTCATCGTCGCGCTCTCGGTCATCGGGCAGGTGGGCAGCTTCAAGCTCACCGGCCGGCGGATGTTCCGGATGGCGCCGCTGCACCACCACTTCGAGATGCTCGGCTGGGCCGAGATCCAGATCGTGGTGCGCTTCTGGATCATCCAGGGACTGTTCGTCGCCCTCGGCCTCGGCCTGTTCTACGCGGAGTGGGTCCGGCAGTGACCGGCGTCGACGTCTCCGCCCACACGCGGGGGTCGGACTGGTCGGCCGTGCACGCCGTGGTGGCCGGCGTCGGCGTCGCGGGGTTCGCCGCGGCCGACCACCTGCTCCAGCTCGGCGCCCGGGTCACGGTGATCGACTCCGCCGACGGCGAGCGGCAGCGGGAGCGCGCCGACGTGCTCGAGGTCGTCGGCGCGGTCGTGCGCCTGGGTGACGGCGACACGCTGCCCGACGGGGCCGACGTCCTCGTGGTCTCGCCCGGCCTGCCGCCGCGCTCGCCGGTCATCCTCGCGGCCCAGGGGGCCGGCGTGCCCGTGTGGGGCGAGCTCGAGCTGGCCTGGCGGCTGCGCGGCGAGAACCCGGCCGCATGGCTCACCGTCACCGGCACCAACGGCAAGACGACGACCACGCTCATGCTCGAGTCGATCCTGCGCGCCGCCGGACTGCGCACGGCCGCGGTCGGCAACATCGGCGTCTCGTTGGTGGACGCCGTGATGGACCCGCAGGGCTACGACGTCCTCGCGGTCGAGGTGGGCGCGCCCCAGCTCCCGTTCCTCACCTCGGCCAGCCCGGTGGCGTCGGTCTGCCTCAACCTCGCCGAGGACCACGTCGACCTGTTCGGCACGTTCGACGCCTACCGCGACGCGAAGGCGCGCATCTACTCCGGCACGCAGGTGGCGGCCGTGTACAACACCGCCGACCCGGCCACCGAGCGCATGGTGGAGGAGGCCGACGTCGTGGAGGGCTGCCGCGCGATCGGCATCACGCTCGGCGTGCCGGGGCCGTCCATGCTGGGAGTGGTCGACGACCTGCTCGTCGACCGCGCGTTCGTGGAGAACCGCGCCGAGAGCGCGCAGGAGCTCGCCTCCGTGCACGACGTGCGACCCTTCGCGCCGCACAACGTCGTCAACGCGCTCGCTGCCGCTGCCCTGGCTCGTGCCTACGGCGTCCCGGCGTCGGCCGTGCGCGACGGGCTGCGCGCCTTCGAGCCCGCGGGGCACCGCATCGCGCTGGTCGCCGAGGCCGGCGGCGTGCGCTGGGTCGACGACTCCAAGGCCACCAACGGCCACGCCGCGCTGACCTCGCTGCTCGCGTGCGACAGCGTGGTGTGGATCGCCGGCGGCATGGCGAAGGGCCAGACCTTCGACGACCTCGTCGTCGCCGCGGCCCCGCGGCTGCGCGGCGCCGTGCTCCTCGGCGTCGACCGGGGCCTGGTCCGCGACGCGCTCGCGCGACACGCGCCGGATGTCCCCGTCATCGACGTCCCGCGCACGGACACTGGGGCCATGGAGGACGTCGTCGCAGCCGCCGCCGGGCTCGCGCGCCCCGGCGACACCGTGCTCCTCGCGCCGGGCTGCGCCTCCT
The DNA here is from genome assembly GCA_016125335.1 of Frankiales bacterium. NCBI lineage: Bacteria > Bacillati > Actinomycetota > Actinomycetes > Frankiales > Frankiales bacterium. Next base: position 114,271 of record WGLY01000015.1, on the reverse strand, counting down.
GGGACATGTTCCGCGACTACGCCGACCGCGGCGAGCAGTTCGCGACCGCGGTGCTGCGGCAGGTCGGCCGGTGACGGCCGAGACAGTCCGGCGGGTCGAGTCCGTCGACCGCCCCCGCTCCGAGCACCCGCTGGCCACCTACCACGTGCTGCTCGGCGCCACCCTGCTGCTGCTCGTGCTCGGCATCGCGATGGTGCTCTCGGCGTCCACGGTCGAGAGCTACCGCGTCTTCGGCTCGGCCTACACGCTCTGGCTGCGCCAGGTGCTCTTCGCCGTCCTCGGGCTGGTCGCGATGGTGGTGGCCAGCCGCCTGCCCGTGCGCGTGTGGCGCCGCTTCGCCTACCCGCTGCTCGCCGTCGCGATCGCGACACTCGTGCTGGTTCTCGTGGTGGGCCACAGCGTCGCGGGGCAGCGCAACTGGGTGGAGCTCGGCGGGCCGTTCCGCTTCCAGCCCAGCGAGTTCGCCAAGCTCGCCCTCGTGGTGTGGGGCGCCGACCTCATGGCGCGCAAGCAGGCGGTGCTGCACCAGTGGAAGCACCTGCTGGTGCCGCTGATGCCGGTGGCGCTGCTCATCGTCGGGCTCGTCGTGCTCGAGGGCGACGTCGGCACCGCGCTCATCCTGGTGCCGATGGTGGCCGCGATCCTGTTCGTCAACGGCGCGCCCCTGCGGCTGTTCGCGGTCGGTGCGGTCGGCGTCGTCGGCGGGGTCGCGCTGCTCAGCCTCGGCCACTCCTACCGCCTCGGCAGGTTCGCGTCGTGGCTCGACCCCGAGGCGAACGCCCTGGGCAGCGGCTGGCAGGTGCTGCACGGCAAGAGCGCGCTCGGCGGCGGCGGCTGGTTCGGTGTGGGGCTCGGCGCCAGCCGGGAGAAGTGGGGCTGGCTGCCGGAGGCGCACACCGACTTCATCTACGCCGTGGTCGGCGAGGAGCTCGGCATCGTCGGGTCGCTCCTGGTGATCTCGCTGTTCGCCGCGATCGGGATCGCGGGCCTGCGCCTCGCGCGGCGCACCTCGGACCCGTTCATCCGCACGGCCTCCGCGGCAGTCGTCGCCTGGCTCCTCACGCAGACCCTCCTCAACATCGGCGCCGTGCTCCAGCTGATCCCGATCACCGGCGTCCCGCTGCCGCTGGTGAGCTACGGCGGATCCTCGCTCGTGCCCACCCTCGTCGCGCTCGGCATGCTCATGTCCTTCGCGCGCGCGGAGGCGCGCACGGTCGACCTGCGGCCGCGCCGCCGCACGAGCACCGCCCGGGGCCGGTGACCCGGTGCACGTCGTCCTCGCGGGCGGGGGCACGGCCGGGCACGCGGAACCCGCGCTCAACCTCGCCGACTGCCTGCGCCGCCACGACCCCGCGTGCGGCATCACGGCCCTGGGCACCGAGCGCGGGCTGGAGACGCGCCTCGTGCCCGAGCGCGGCTACGAGCTGCGTCTCATCACCGCGACGCCCATGCCGCGCCGACCGGGTGCGGACCTGGCCCGGCTGCCCTCCCGCGTGCGCCGCGCCGTCGCCGAGGTGCGCGCGGTCCTGGACGACACCGGTGCCGACGTGGTGGTGGGCTTCGGCGGCTACGTCGCGCTGCCCGCCTACCTCGGCGCGCGGGGGCGCGTCCCGCTCGTCGTGCACGAGGCCAACGCCCGCCCGGGCCTGGCCAACCGCGTGGGCGCCAGGTTCACCCCCTACGTCGGCTGCGCGGTCCCCGGCGCCATCGCCGGCTCGCGCCACATCGCCATGCCGCTGCGCCGCCAGATCGCCGAGCTCGACCGCGACGCGCTGCGCGCCACGGCGCGCGCCCACTTCGGCCTCGACCCGGACCGGCCCACGCTGCTGGTCACCGGCGGCTCGCAGGGCGCCCGCCGCATCAACGAGGCGGTGGTCGGCGCGGCCGCCGGCCTCACCGCCCAGGGCATCCAGGTGCTGCACGCGGCCGGGCTGCGCAACGACGACCAGCGGCCGACCGGCGCGCTGGGCCCGGCGCCCTACGTCGCCGTCCCCTACATCGAGCGCATGGACCTCGCCCTCGCGGCGGCCGACGTCGCCCTCAGCCGGGCGGGCGCCATGACCTGCGCCGAGTTCGCGGCGGTCGGCCTCCCCGCGCTCTACGTGCCGCTGCCGATCGGCAACGGCGAGCAGCGGCTCAACGCGCTCCCGGTCGTCGAGGCCGGCGGCGGACTGGTCGTGGACGACGCGGACCTCGACGCGGAGCGCATCCTGGCGGTGCTGGCGCCGCTGCTGCTCGACGCCGAGCAGCGACGCGCCATGGGGTCGGCGGCCGCGTCCCACGGTCAGCGCGACGCGGACGAGAGACTGAGGGCACTGGTGCTGGAGGCCGTCGAGGCGCACGGCCCGACGGCCGGCACCGCACGTGAGGCAGGAGGTCCGTCATGACGGCCACGCCGGTCGAGCCGCTCGACCTGTCGGGGTTGGGCCACGTGCACGTGGTCGGGATCGGCGGTGCCGGGATGTCCGGCATCGCGCGCATCCTGGTCGCGCGCGGGGTCGTCGTCAGCGGCAGCGACGCGAAGGACTCGCGCCGGCTCGCCGCGCTGCGCGCGCTCGGCGTCGAGGCGGCCGTGGGGCACGACGCCGCGCACGTCGACGGCGCGGACACCGTCATCGTGTCCACCGCGATCGGCGAGCGGAACCCGGAGCTGGTCGCCGCGCGGGCCCGGGGCCTGCGCGTGATGGGACGCGCCGAGGCGCTGGCCACGCTCATGACCGGCTACCGCGGCGTGGCCGTCGCCGGGACCCATGGCAAGACCACCACCACCTCGATGCTCACGGTCGCGCTGCAGCACTGCGGCGCGGACCCCAGCTTCGCCATCGGCAGCGAGCTCAACGAGAGCGGCAGCAACGCGCACCTGGGCAGCGGCCCGGACTTCGTGGCCGAGGCCGACGAGAGCGACGGCGCGTTCCTCGCCCTGCCCGCCCACGCCGGGATCGTCACGAACGTCGAGCCGGACCACCTCGACCACTGGGGCACGTTCGAGGCGATCGAGCAGGGTTTCCTCGACTTCTGCACCGGGATCCGCGACAACAGCGGCTTCGTCGTGGTGTGCGCCGACGACGCCGGCTCGGCGCGGCTGGCCGCCCGGGCCCGCGCCGAGGGCGTCGACGTGCGCACCTACGGCCGCAGCGAGGACGCCGACGTCCGGGTCGAGCTCGTCGCGCCGGGGGAGCGCGGCTGGCGCTTCGAGCTGCTCGACCGCGGCGTGCGGCTCGGCACCGTCGAGCTCGGCGTGCCGGGCCGGCACAACGTCCTCAACGCCACGGCCGCGTTCGTCACGGGGCTGGGCCTCGGGCACTCCGCGGGCGACCTGCGGGCGGGGCTCGAGTCGTTCTCCGGCACGCGGCGCCGGTTCGACTTCAAGGGCACCGCGGACGGGGTGCGCGTGTACGACGACTACGCCCACCACCCCACGGAGATCGCCGCGACCCTCTCCGCCATGCGCGACCAGGTGGGCGACGGCCGGCTCGTCGTGGCGTTCCAGGCGCACCACTACTACCGCACGGCGATGTTCGTGAAGGAGTTCGGCGAGGCGCTCGGGCTCGCCGACGAGGTCGTCGTGCTCGAGGTGTTCGCGCCCGGTGAGGAGCCGATCCCGGGGGCGTCCGGGGTGGCGATGGCCTCGCACGTCCCGCTGCCCGCGGAGAGCGTGGTGTTCGAGCCGTCGTGGAGCCGGGTCGCCGCGCGGCTCGCCGAGCGGGCCCGGCCCGGCGACGTCGTCATGACCCTCGGGGCCGGCGACATCGCGATGATCGCGACCGAGGTCCTCGACCTGCTGCGGGCGCGCGAGGTCGTCAGCCGATGACCGTCGTCGAGTCCGCGCAGCGCTTCGGGGCGGCCACCCGCAAGCGTCGGGTGCTCCGATGGGCGGTCGCGGCGCTCGTGGTGCTCCTCGCCGCCGGCGTGGTCTGGGCCGTGTGGTTCTCGACCTGGTTCTCCGTGTCCGAGGTGCGGGTGCTCGGCGCCCGCACCGTGAGCATCGACGAGGTGCGCCAGGCCGCCGCCGTCCCCGCCCACCAGCCGCTGGCCCGCGTGGACGTCGACGGCATCACCGCCCGGGTGTCCGCGATCCCGGAGGTCGCCTCGGTCGAGGTGCGCCGGGGGTGGCCGGACGTCCTGGTGATCGTGGTCACCGAGCGCACCCCCGTGGCCGTGATGCGCTCGGGCTCGGGCTTCACCTACCTCGACGCGACCGGGGTGCGCTTCGGCGACCCCGCCGGCGCGCAGGGCCTGCCGGTGGTCACCGCGAGGTCGGACCCCGCCCGCGCGACGGCGGCGGCGGTGGTCTCGGCCCTGCCGCCCACGCTCGCCGAGCAGGTGGCCACCGTCGTGGCGCGCTCGCGCGACGACGTCGTGCTCCACCTCGCCGGCGGTGCCACCGTGCAGTGGGGGAGCGCCGAGGACTCCGCCCGCAAGGCCGAGGTGCTCGCCGCACTGCTGCACGTCAAGGCGCGCTCCTACGACGTGAGCGCCCCGGACCTGCCGACGACGCGCGGCACGTCGGCGTCCGCGAGCGCCGGCTGAGCCGACCCCGGCCGCTTTCGGTTGCGGCGCAACGGATGGCGCGCGTGTGGCGCACCTCCCACCCCGGGCTGCGGTCGGCGCCTTGCGCCGTCCGGGGGTCCCGGCGTACGTTCACCCCCAACGTCAGCATGACATAACTCTGAGCCTCTAGATGAGGGTGAGGGTTCGCGCACGCGCGATCCGGACGAGCGGAAAGGCTGTCCCGTGGCGGCTCCCCAGAACTACCTCGCGGTCATCAAGGTCGTCGGCATCGGCGGCGGCGGCGTCAACGCCGTCAACCGCATGATCGAGGTCGGACTCAAGGGCGTCGAGTTCATCGCGGTGAACACCGACGCCCAGGCGCTGCTCATGAGCGACGCCGACGTGAAGCTCGACATCGGTCGCGAGCTGACCCGCGGGCTCGGCGCCGGCGCCGACCCCGAGGTCGGCCGGCGCGCCGCGGAGGACCACGCCGAGGACATCGAGGAGGTCCTCAAGGGCTCCGACATGGTCTTCGTGACCGCGGGCGAGGGCGGCGGCACCGGCACCGGCGGTGCCCCGGTGATCGCGAAGATCGCGCGTCAGCTCGGCGCCCTCACCATCGGCGTGGTGACCCGCCCGTTCGGCTTCGAGGGCAAGCGCCGCGGCGTGCAGGCCGACACCGGCGTCGACTCGCTGCGCGCCGAGGTCGACACCCTCATCGTCATCCCGAACGACCGCCTGCTCTCCCTGTCCGACCGCAACATCTCGATGCTCGACGCGTTCCGCCAGGCCGACCAGGTGCTGCTGCAGGGCGTCAGCGGCATCACCGACCTCATCACCACGCCGGGTCTGATCAACCTCGACTTCGCCGACGTCAAGAGCGTCATGGCCGGCGCCGGCTCGGCGCTCATGGGCATCGGCTCCGCGCGCGGCGACGACCGCGCCGTCGCCGCCGCCGAGAGCGCGATCTCCAGCCCGCTGCTCGAGGCCAGCATCGACGGCGCCCACGGCGTGCTGCTGTCCATCTCCGGCGGGTCGGACCTCGGGCTGTTCGAGATCAACGAGGCCGCGCGGCTGGTCGCCGACGCCGCGCACCCCGAGGCCAACATCATCTTCGGCGCGGTCATCGACGACACCCTCGGCGACGAGGTGCGCGTCACGGTGATCGCCGCCGGCTTCGACGGCGGCCTGCCGCCGGCCCGCCGGGCCGGCGCCAAGCCGGTCACCAAGGGCGACTACGACGACACCCCGCTCGCGGTCGACACCGCGCGTGCCGCCGCGGAGCCCGGGCAGCCGCCGGTCATCCCGGTGCCGCAGGACGAGGAGCCCAAGCGGGAGCCGCGCCGCATCGTGTTCGACGACTCGATCGACGACGACGACCTCGACGTCCCGGACTTCCTCAAGTAGTCCCGTCGACAGGCCCTCCCTCCCGTGCAGCGGGGGGAGGGCCTGTCGCGTCTGCGGCCGACGGCCGGGTGAGAGGGTGACCCGGTGACGACGCGGACGGGCACGCTCGGTGCGCGCGCCCGCTGGGCCTTCGCCGACCGCCGCGGGGGCGCGAGCCGGCCCCCGTACGACGACGGCAACCTCGCCGACCACGTCGGCGACGACCCCGGCGCCGTGGCCGCCAACCGGCGCGCCCTGGCCGCCCACGCCGGCGTCGACGGGTCCCGCCTGGTGGCGATGGCGCCGGTGCACGGCAACGCGGTCGCGGTCGTCACCGGCCCCACCCCTGGTCCCGTGCCCGACGTCGACGCCCTGGTCACCACGGTGCCGGGACTGGCCCTGCTGGTGCTCGCCGCGGACTGCGTCCCCGTGCTCCTCGCCGACTCCGGGAGCGGCGTCGTGGCGGTGGTGCACGCGGGCTGGCGCGGGGTGCGCTCCGACGTCGTCGGCGAGACGCTGCGCGTCATGCACGACCTGGGCGCGACCCCCGCGGGGCTGCACGCGCTCGTGGGCCCGGCGATCTGCGGCCGCTGCTACGGGGTGCACGAGGAGCGCTACCGCGACGTCGTCGAGGTCGCCCCCGCCGCCGCCGCCACGTCGGCCGCCGGCGGGCGGGGGCTCGACCTGCGCGCTGCGGTCGACGAGCGCCTCGCACGGGCGGGTGTCGCGGCCGAGCGCCACCTCGGCTGCACCGCGGAGACTCCCGCGCTGTACTCCCACTACCGTGACGGCGTCACGGGACGGCACGGCGGCGTCGTCGTCCTCGAGCCGGGGAGCGGTGGGTCGCAGTGACACGGCGGGACGAGCTGGCGGCCAACCTCGCGCGGGTGCACGCGCGCATCGAGGGCGCCGAGCGGAGGGCCGGCCGCGAGCCGGGCTCGGTGACGCTCGTGGTGGTGACCAAGACCTGGCCCGCGGAGGACGTCGCCCTGCTCGCCGGCCTCGGCGTGCGCGAGGTGGCCGAGAACCGCGACCAGGAGGCGCGGCCCAAGCACGACGCGTGCGCGGGCCTCGGGCTGCGCTGGCACTTCGTGGGCCAGCTCCAGCGCAACAAGGCCCGCTCGGTGGCCGGCTACGCCGACGTCGTCGAGTCGGTCGACCGGCCGGAGCTGGTCGAGGCGCTCGCCCGCGCGGCGGAGCACGCCGACCGCACGCTCGACGTGCTGCTCCAGGTCGACCTCGCCCAGCCGCCCCAGCCGGGCCGCGGCGGCGCCGACCCCGCCGACCTCGCGCGCCTGGCCGACGACGTGGCCGCCCGCGACCGTCTGCGGCTGCGCGGGCTCATGGCGGTGGCCCCCCTGGGGGAGGACCCGGCCGCCGCCTTCGCCCGCCTCGCGGAGGCCGCCGCGTCGCTGCGCCGGGACCACCCCGGGGCGGACGTGCTCTCCGCCGGGATGAGCGGCGACCTCGAGGAGGCGGTCGCCGCGGGTGCGACACACGTGCGGGTCGGGACGGCGGTGCTCGGCGGTCGTCCCGGCCTCGGGTAGCGTTTCCGCCACGGCGGTGCCCGACGGCACGTCGAGGGAGCGGTGGAGGAGCTGGCATGGGCGCGATGCGCAAGATGGCCGTCTACCTCGGCCTGGTCGAGGACGAGGGCCTCGAGTACGCCGAGCACGAGGACGACTACGTCGACACCCGGGTGCGCCACGACGAGACCCGCTACTCCTCCGTGCGCGAGGTGCGCCCGGAGCCGGTCCGCGCCGGCGGCTCCGCCCCCGCGCACCGCGCCTCCGCGAGCGTGTCCGCGGGCGTGCCCGCCTCGCGGTCGAGCCTCGCGACCGACACCGCGCTGCACGCGCGGCTGGAGCCCGAGCCCGAGCCGATCGGCGTCAGCGACTTCTACCGCATCACCACCCTGCACCCGCGCACCTACAACGACGCCCGCCGCATCGGCGAGGAGTTCCGCGAGGGCGTTCCGGTGATCATGAACCTCACCGACATGGACGACATCGACGCCAAGCGCCTCGTGGACTTCGCCGCCGGACTGGTGTTCGGCTGCCGCGGCTCGATCGAGCGCGTCACGAACAAGGTGTTCCTGCTCTCGCCCGTGAACGTCGACGTCGCCGCCGAGGCGCGCCGGCTGGCGCAGGACGGGTTCTTCAACCAGAGCTGAGCCCGGCCGACCGAGGAGCCGTCGCGGCCGCGACGGACACGACTGATGCGAGGATGACGTGACCGTGGGGCGGGTCCTCGCCGGCTTCCTGCAGATCTACATCATCGTGCTCATCGCGCGGATCGTGCTGGAGTACGTGTTCTTCTTCGCGCGCGACTGGCGGCCGACCGGGTTCGTGCTGCTGCTCGTCGAGGGCGTCTACACCGTCACCGACCCGCCCCTGAAGCTTCTCCGCCGGTTCATCCCGCCGTTGCGCATCGGCGGTGTGGCGTTGGACCTCGCGTTCGTCGTGCTCTTCATCCTCGTCCAGGTGCTCATCGCGCTGCTCGTCCGCTACTTCTAGCCCGCCGCTGCCTAGACTCGACCCCAGCCAGTCCGACCCACCCGCCCACGAAGGTGAATCCGATGGCCTTGACCCCCGAGGACGTTCGCAACAAGCAGTTCTCGACCGCGAAGCGCAAGGGCTACGAGATGGACGAGGTCGACTCGTTCCTCGACCAGGTCGAGCTCGAGCTCGGCAGCCTCGCGCGCGAGAACGCCGAGCTGCGCGGACGGCTCGCCGCCGCCGAGCAGACGGCCGCGAGCGCCCAGCAGGCCGCCGCGGCGGCCGTGCACCAGGCGCCGGCGCCGGCTCCCGCCGTGGCCTCGAGCGCGCCCGAGCCGACCGAGCAGGCGGTCGCGATGCTCGCGCTGGCGCAGAAGACGGCCGAGGAGCACAAGGCCAAGGCGAAGGCCGAGGCCGACGCGCTCGTCGCGGGCGCCCGGGCCAAGGTCGCCGAGCTCGAGCGGGCCGGGCAGGCCGAGCGCGCGAGCCTCGAGCGCCGCGTGGAGGGCCTGCGCGCCTTCGAGCGCGAGTACCGCACCCGGCTGCGCCAGCACCACGAGTCGGCGCTCAAGGAGCTCGAGCACCGGGGCTCGGACGAGACGCCGGGCCAGCCCGCGGCACCCGCCTCCGCCCCGGCGGGCGCCCCCGCGCCGGCCGCGGCCGCTCCTGCCGCACCCCCGGCGGCCGCCCCGGCACCGGCCTCCCCGGCCTCGGCCCCCACCCCCACGCTGGCGCCGCCGTCCGCCCCGGCCCCCGCGGCGCCCCCGCCGTCGACGCCGCCCGTGGTGAGCCACCCCGCGCCGTCGGGGCCGCCCGCCGCCCCGCCGTCGGCGCCCTCGCCGTTCGCCGTCCCGAACGACGACGCGCCGCCCGCGCAGGCCTGATCGCCGGGCCACCTCAGCAGGACGACGACGCCGGGCCGCTCCCCTCGGGGAGGGCCCGGCGTCGTCGTCCCCGCGGTCAGCCGGTGGCGACCCGGCGCAGCCAGTAGGCCAGCCCGAGGTCGTCGTCGCGGCCGGCGGACCAGTGCTCGGCGTCCTCCGGGGCGCCGTCACCCAGCTCGCGGGCCAGCACCTCGTCGGCCACCGACCCGCCGTGCTCGCGCAGCGCCTCGGCGAGCTCGCCCCCGGCCACCAGTCGCACCTCGATGCGGTCGCTCACGGCCAGGCCCGCGGCCTTGCGGGCCTCCTGGAGGGTGCGGACCGTCTCGCGGGCCAGCCCGGCGCGGCGCAGCGCCGGCGTCACCTCCAGGTCCAGGGCGAGGGTCTCCCCGCCCTCGCTGGCCACGGCCCACCCGGCCCGCGGGGTCTCGGTGACCACGACGTCGTCCGGGCCGATCTCGACCGGCTCGCCGTCGACGACCAGGGTGGCCGACCCGCCCGCCCGCAGCCGCGACACCAGCTCGGCGGCGTCCGCGGCCGCGACGGCGGCGGCCACCGGGGGAGTGCCCTTGCCGAACCGCGCGCCCAGCGAGCGGAAGTTCGGCTTCACCGAGACGTCCACCAGGTCGCCCTCGCTGGCTCCGAGGGAGAGCAGCTCGCCGCAGTTGAGCTCGTCGGCGACCTCGGCGCGCAGCTCGGCCGGCAGGGCGTCCCACCCGGGTGCGGACACCAGGGCGCGGCCGAGCGGCTGCCGCGTGCGCACGCCGGAGGTGGCCCGCGCCGCACGGCCGAGCTCGACGAGCCGCCGCACGAGGGCCATCTGCTCGGCGAGCGCGTCGTCGGCGAGCGCGGCGTCGACCTGCGGCCACGAGGCGAGGTGGACCGAGTCGGGCAGCTCGTCGCTCGTGGCCGCGAACAGGTCCTGCCACACCCGCTCGGTGATGAACGGGGTGAACGGCGCCATCAGGAGCGTGACGACGTACAGGCACTCGTGCAGCGTCGCGAGCGCGGCGGGGTCGCCGGCCCAGAACCGGCGGCGCGACCGGCGCACGTACCAGTTCGAGAGGTCGTCGACGTACGCCGAGAGCAGGCGCCCGGCGCGCTGGGTGTCGTACACCTCCAGGGCGGCGTCGACGTCGGCGGCCAGCCGGTGCGCCTCGCCGAGCGCCCAGCGGTCCAGCGCGATGCGCTCGGCCACCGGGGGCGCCGGCGTGCTGCCCGGCTCGAAGCCGGACTCGCGCGCGTAGAGCGCCTGGAACGACACGGTGTTCCAGTAGGTGAGCAGCGTCTTGCGCACCACCTCCTGGATCGTCGTGTGCCCGACCCGCCGGGCCTGCCACGGCGACCCTCCCGCGAGCATGAACCAGCGCACGGCGTCCGCCCCGTGCGCGTCCATGAGCGGGATCGGCTCGAGCACGTTGCCGAGGTGCTTGCTCATCTTGCGGCCCTCCTCGTCGAGGATGTGGCCGAGGCAGAGCACCGTGCGGTAGGACGACTGGTCGAACACCAGCGTGCCGACCGCCATGAGCGTGTAGAACCAGCCGCGCGTCTGGTCGATCGCCTCGCAGATGAAGTCCGCGGGGTAGCGCTCGTCGAACAGCTCCGTGCCGCGGTGCGGGTACCCGAACTGCGCGAAGGGCATCGCGCCGCTGTCGTACCAGGCGTCGATCACCTCGGGCACACGCGTGGCGGTGCCGCCGCACTCCGGGCAGTCGAACGTGACGTCGTCGACGAAGGGCCGGTGCGGGTCCAGCGCCGAGAGGTCCTGGCCGGCGAGGGCGCCGAGCTCGGTCAGCGACCCCACGCACGTCAGGTGGTCCGATCCGCAGCGCCATATGGGCAGCGGTGTGCCCCAGTAGCGGCTGCGTGACAGCGCCCAGTCGATGTTGTTGTTGAGCCAGTCGCCGTAGCGCCCCCACTTGATCGTGGCCGGGTGCCAGTCGGTGGCCTCGTTCTCGCGCAGCAGCGCGTCCTTGATGACGGTGGTGCGGATGTACCACGACGGCTGCGCGTAGTAGACCAGCGGCGTGTGGCAGCGCCAGCAGTGCGGATAGGAGTGCTCGTACGGCACGTGCCGGAACAGCAGCCCGCGCTGCTGGAGGTCGTCGACGAGCAGCGTGTCGGCCTTCTTGAAGAAGACGTCGCCCACGAGGGGCACGTCGGACTCGAACCGCCCGTCGGGGCGCAGCGGGTTCACCACGGGGAGCCCGTAGGAGCGGCACAGCGCGAGGTCGTCGGCGCCGAAGGCCGGGGCCTCGTGCACGACGCCGGACCCGTCCTCGGTGGTGACGAAGTCGGCGGCCAGCACGGTGTGCAGGGGGCCGTCGGTCTGCGGGAAGTCGACCCAGGTGAACGGGCGCTGGTAGGGCGTCCCCACGACCTCGGACCCCGGCACCGTCTCGAGCACGGTGCTGTCCGCGCCGAGCACCGCCTCGCGCAGGGCGGAGGCGACGAGCAGAGTCTCGCCGTCGACCGTGCGGGCGACGTCGTAGGCGACGTCGGCGTTGACCGCGCACGCGGTGTTGGACACGAGGGTCCACGGCGTGGTGGTCCAGACGAGCAGCGCGAGCCCCGGGTGCCGCTCGAGCAGCGGACCGCCGGTGACGGGGAAGCGGACGTAGACCGACGGGTCGACGACCGTCTCGTAGCCCTGGGCCAGCTCGTGGTCGGACAGCCCCGTGCCGCACCGGGGGCAGTAGGGCGTCACGCGGTGGTCCTGGACCAGCAGGCCCTTGTCGAAGATCTGCTTGAGCGACCACCAGACGCTCTCGACGTAGTGCGGGTCCATGGTCCAGTAGGCGTCGCCCATGTCGACCCAGTAGCCCATGCGCTCGGTGAGGTCGGCGAAGGCGTCGACGTGGCGCAGCACCGACTCGCGGCACCGCGCGTTGAACTCGGCGATGCCGTAGGCCTCGATGTCCTTCTTGCCGGAGAAGCCGAGCTCCTTCTCCACCGCGAGCTCCACCGGGAGGCCGTGGCAGTCCCAGCCCGCCTTGCGGGGGACGTGGTAGCCCTTCATGGTGCGGTAGCGCGGGAAGACGTCCTTGAACACGCGCGCCTCGACGTGGTGCGTGCCGGGCATGCCGTTGGCCGTGGGCGGGCCCTCGTTGAACACCCAGGTGGGTCGTCCCTCGGAGGCGGCGAGCGAGCGGGCGAACACGTCGCGCTCGCGCCACAGGTCGAGGACCTCGTGGTCGAGGGCGGCCAGGTCGACCTGGGGCGGCACCGGGCGGTACATCGGACCTCCGTCGTCGTGCGGTGCCCGGCCTGCGCCGGGGCTGCTCGGGACGGAGGGACGAGGACCTCGACCGGTGCGGTCGCGGTTCCCGCGGTACCACCCTCCTTGGGCCGGCGCCGGGCGCCGACCCCACTCGCGCGTCGACGGCTCCGGGTCTACCCCGCGGTTCCCCGCGGCTCTTCCGGGATGCTCGGGGGTGATCTTCGTCCCGCGCACGCCCCCGGGCTCGCACCGTCCCCGGGTCGCTGGTGGCTGCGTGCGGGACTACTCGTCCCCGTCGTCGCCTGCCGTGACGCGCACCAGGGTAACGGCCGCGCGGTCTGGCACGCTGCCACGTATGCCCGCGTCCCACCGCCTCGCCGTCCGGGTGCGTCCCGGTGCGTCCCGAACGCGGGTCGGCGGCTGGTACGGCGAGGCCGCCGCGGGGTCGGCCGCGCTCGTCGTGGCGGTGGGCGCCCGGGCCGTCGACGGCGCGGCCACCGAGGCGGTCCTCGCGGCGGTGGCCGAGGCGCTCGGGGTGCGCCGGCGCCAGGTGGTGCTCGTGCACGGGCGGACCAGCCGCGACAAGCTGCTCGAGATCCTCGACCCGCCGCCCGACGTGGCGGCCCGGATCGAGGCGCTGGGGGACGCCGGCTGACCCGTCGCCGTCACTCTCCGTGGTCGATGTGGCGACGCGGAGGCGGGGGACCGGCACCGCGCGTCACGTCCGGGTGGCCGTGAGCGCTCGGGCGGCGCGCCTTGTTGATCATCGGGCGGGCCGCACCTATCCTCGCGTGACTCGCGGTGACGACGTGCTCCGCGAGCCCCGGCGTCCGGGCGGCGGGGTGGGGGAGGCCCGACCGAGGAGGCGGCGATGGCAGCGACCGCGAGGAGGACGGCGGCTCCGGCCGCGCGCTCCGCGGCGACGAAGGCCGCGAAGGCTCCGGCGAAGACCCCCGCGAAGGCGGCCAAGGCCCCCGCCAAGGCGGCGAAGGCCCCGGCCAAGGCGACCAAGGCCCCCGCCAAGGCGACCAAGGCCCCCGCCAAGGCGACCAAGGCCCCCGCCAAGGCGACCAAGGCCCCCGCCAAGGCGACCAAGGCCCCGGCCAAGGCAGCCAAGGCCCCCGCGAAGGCGAGCAAGGCGCCCGCGAAGGGGGCCAAGGCCCCGGCCAAGGCGGCGAAGGCTCCTGCGAAGGCGGCCAAGGCCCCGGCCAAGGCGGCGAAGGCGCCCGCGAAGGCGACCAAGGCGGCGAAGGCTCCTGCGAAGGCCGCCAAGGCCCCGGCGAAGGCCGTGAAGGCCCCGGCCCAGTCGCCGGCGAAGGCGACCAAGGCGGCGAAGGCCCCGGTCCAGGCGCCCGCGAAGGCGCCGGTGAAGGCGCCCGTGAAGGCGACCAAGGCTCCGGCGAAGGCGGTTCCCGCGAAGGCCGCTCCGGCGAAGGCCGCTCCCGCGAAGGCTGTGAAGGCGGCTCCTGCCAAGACGGCTCCTGCGAAGGCCGCCCCTGCCAAGGCGGCTCCTGCGAAGGCGGCTCCTGCGAAGGCGGCTCCTGCGAAGGCGGCTCCTGCGAAGGCGGCTCCTGCCAAGGCGGCTCCTGCCAAGGCGGCTCCCGCCAAGGCGGCTCCCGCCAAGACCGGGGGGACCACGCGGCGCCTGGTGGTCCGCGAGGACGAGTCGCCCTGGACCGAGGCCGAGCTGGCCGAGGTCCGCACCGAGCTCGACGTCGAGATCGCCCGCCTGCGGGCCCAGATCAGCGACGCCGAGGAGGGCATCGCCGACCTGCTGCGCGACTCCGGCGACGGCGCCGGCGACGACCAGGCCGACGCGGGCACCAAGACCTTCGAGCGCGAGCACGAGATGCAGCTGGCGAACAACGCCCGCGAGCTGCTGCTGCAGAACGAGCGCGCGCTGGCCCGGCTCCAGGACGGCACCTACGGCATCTGCGAGAACTGCGGCAACCCCATCGGCAAGTTGCGGCTCCAGGCCTTCCCGCGGGCGACGCTCTGCGTGAGCTGCAAGCAGCTCGAGGAGCGCGCCTGACCCCAGGCGCGCCCCCTCGCGGTCCCGGCCCGGACGCGGTGCCCGCGGTGGGGGATTCGTCGGTGCCCCGGCACGGCCCGTACCCTCGCCTCTCGTGAGCGACGCCGATCCCGGGGACGCCGGGGCCCTCCCCGGGGCCGACGCAGCAGCGCGGCCCGCGACGCAGCCCGATCCGACGGACCCGTCGTCGCCGAACCGCGCGACGAGCGACACCGCGCCGGACGGCCCCGTGACGAGCGCTGCCGCGACGTCCGGTCCCGCGACGAGCGATCCCGCGGGCGGAGCGCCGACCCCCGGGCCCGGCGCGGAGGGGTCGGCCTCGCCCGAGCGGGCCGGCGGCCGGACGGGCAACCGGCACCTGGTCCGCGTCACGTTCGGGGTGGCGCTGGCCGTGGTGCTGCTCGACCAGCTGACCAAGTACCTCGCCGTGCGCTACCTCGAGGGCCAGCCGCCGGTCGAGGTGGTGGGCCAGTGGGTGCGCCTGGTGTTCCTGCGCAACCCCGGCGCCGCCTTCAGCATCGGCACCGGCGTCACCTTCGTGTTCAGCGCGATCGCCGTGGCGGTCGTCGTCGTCATCGTGCGCACCTCGCGCCGGCTCGGCAGCCTGGCCTGGGCGATCGCGCTCGGCGGCCTGCTCGGCGGCGCGGTGGGCAACCTCATCGACCGGCTGTTCCGCGAGCCCGGCTTCCTCCAGGGCCACGTCGTCGACTTCATCGCCCTGCCGCACTTCGCGGTGTTCAACCTGGCCGACTCCGCGATCGTCTGCTCGGCGATCTTCATGGTGCTGCTGTCGCTGCGCGGCGTCGAGATCTCGGGCCGGCGCTCGTGAGGCGGGCGCGCCCCGGCCGGCCCCCGGGCGCCTGACGTGGGCGAGCACCGCAGCCTGCCCGTGCCCGAGGGGCTCGAGGGCGAGCGCGTCGACGCCGCCCTCGCGCGGCTGTTCGGGCTCTCGCGCACGAAGGCGGCCGACCTCGCCGCCGACGGGCACGTGCTGCTCGACGGTGTCGTCGTCGGCAAGTCCGACCGCGTGGTGGCCGGCACCTGGCTCGAGGTCACGCTGCCCGACCCGCCCGCGCCCGTGCAGGTCGTGTCGCAGACCGTCGAGGGCCTGCGGGTGGTGCACGACGACGACGACGTCGTGGTCGTGGACAAGCCGGTGGGCGTGGCCGCCCATCCCTCGCCCGGGTGGACCGGGCCCACGGTCGTGGGCGGGCTCGCCGGCGCCGGCTTCCGCGTGTCGACCTCCGGTGCGGCCGAGCGGCAGGGGGTCGTGCACCGCCTCGACGTCGGGACCACCGGGCTGATGGTGGTGGCCAAGAGCGAGCGCGCCTACACGCTGCTCAAGCGGCAGTTCCGCGAGCGCACGGTCGACAAGGTCTACCACGCGCTCGTGCAGGGCCGGCTGGACCCGGAGCGGGGGACGGTCGACGCCCCGATCGGCCGCCACCCCGTGCACGAGTACCGCTGGGCGGTGGTGAGCGACGGCAAGCCGAGCGTCACCCACTACGAGACCCTCGACGTCTTCCGGCACGCCTCGCTCGTCGAGGTGCACCTCGAGACGGGGCGCACCCACCAGATCCGCGTGCACATGTCCGCGCTGCGCCACCCGCTCGTCGGCGACCTCACCTACGGCGCCGACCCGGTCCTCGCGCAGCGGCTCGGGCTCACCCGGCAGTGGCTGCACGCCGTCAGCCTCACGTTCACCCACCCCGGCTCCGGCGAGCGGGTCACCTTCACCTCGCCGTACCCCGCGGACCTCCAGCACGCCCTCGACCTCGTCCGCGACGCCGGCTGACGCGTCGTCCGTCGCGCCCGCGCCGGTGCTGCGCCAGACTGCGGCGCCATGGACGTCCCCGCTGCCGCTGCCCTGGTCGACGAGCGGCTCGCCGCCTTCCGCGACGCCGAGGACGTCCCCGGCGTCGCCTACGGCCTGGTGAAGGACGGCGCCCTCGTGCACGCGTCCGGCGCGGGGACAGTGGAGGTGGGCGCCGGCCGCACCCCCGGCCCGGACGACGTCCTGCGCATCGCGTCGATGACCAAGTCGTTCACTGCGGCCACGCTCCTGCTGCTGCGCGACCGCGGGCTGCTCCGCCTCGACGACGCGCTGGCCGACCACCTGCCGTGGACCTCGCGGCTGCGCAGCCCCGAGGGCGGGCACCCCATCACGCTGCGGGACCTGCTCACCATGGGCGCGGGCTTCCCCACGGACGACCCCTGGGGCGACCGGCACGAGAGCCTGCCCGTGCCGGACTTCGACGCCCTCGTCGCGAACGGGCTGTCGTTCGCCCGTCCGCCGCGGACCGGCTTCGAGTACTCCAACCTCGGCTACGCGCTGCTCGGGCGCGTCCTCACCGAGGTGTCCGGCGTCGACTACCGCGACCTGGTCGCCGCCGAGCTCCTCGGGCCGCTCGGGATGACCTCGACCACCTATGACGCGCAGGCCGTGCCCGGCGACCGGCTGGTGCCGGGGCACGCCCCGGTGGCCGCCGGGCTGGTCGTCGTGCCGCCCACGGGCCCGGGCGCGTTCAGCCCCATGGGCGGGCTGCACAGCACCGTGCGCGACCTGGCCCGCTGGGTGGCCGGCTTCCAGGACGCCTGGGCCCCCACCGGCGCGGCGCACCCGCTGGACCGCTGGAGCCGGCGCGAGATGCAGGAGCCCGCCCGCCTGATCGGCACCACCGTCCCGGAGCCGGGCGGGCCCGGGCGGGTCGTCACCACGTCCTACGCCATGGGCCTCATCTGCGACGACGACCACGAGCTGGGCCGGTTCGTCTCGCACTCGGGCGGCTACCCGGGCTACGGCTCGCACATGCGCTGGCACCCGGCCACGGGCTGGGGGGTGGTCGCGCTGGGCAACCGCACCTACGCGCCGTGCGTGCGGGTGGCGACCGCCGTGATGGACGAGCTCGTCGCCGCGGAGCTCGCCGACGCCCCGGCCGACCCGCTCGCGGGCGTGTGGCCCTCGACGCTGGCCGCGATGGACGTCGCGGAGCGGCTGGTGCAGGAGTGGGACGACGACCTCGCCGACTCGGTGTTCGCGCCGAACATGGACCTCGACCGCCCGCGCGCCGAGCGCGCCGCCGACGCGGCCGCGGTGCGCGCCGCCATCGGACCCTTCCGGCGTTCGGCGCGGCCGCCGCGGTCCACCTCGCCGGCCCACGTGCGCTGGTGGCTGGAGGGCGCCACGGGCCGGGCGACCGTGGAGGTGCTGCTGTCGCCGGACCGCGAGCCGCGCGTGCAGTCCCTGCGCGTCGTGCTCGGCGAGGCGGAGCGGCTGCCCCTGCACTGAGCGCCGCCACGGGCGGACGCGTCAGTCCTCGACGATCTTCCAGTACGAGTCCTTGCGCACGACGCGGTCGTCGTCGTCGAAGTCGAGCAGGTCGCAGCCGCGCACCTGCACGCGACGTCCCTCGGGGGTCGTGCCGGTGAGCAGCCATCGCGACACGCCGTGGCGCCCGGCGGCCCAGTGGTCGTCGTCGCCGTAGTGGACGTCGGGCAGGCCCGCGAAGCGCTGGGCCAGGCCGCCCCGCACCGCCTCGCGGCCGACGAGGCGCGTGCCCCAGGGGTCGCGTCCGCGGGGCATCTCGAGCACGCAGTCGTCGGCGAAGAACTCCATCACCCGGTCGAGGTCGTGCGCGTTGAACGCGGCGACCAGCCGCCGGAGCAGGTCCACGTCGGGCACGCGCCGACCCTGGCACAGCCGGGCCCGGGAGGGGAGGGGTCGGACGCGCACGGCAGGACCGGCGCAGGCCGCAGCGACGGCTCAGGAGCGGCGGGCGGTGGCCGCCGAGAGCACGGTCGCGAACGAGGTCCAGGCCAGCTCCGGCAGGGCGAGCGCGAACGCGGTGCGGTCGACCCGGCGCGCGGCCAGCGCGAAGCCGGCCCAGGTGGCCGCGAGCGCGGCGGAGTCGGCCGTGGCGGCCCACTGGCGCCGCGCCCGGAAGGCCAGCGGCGTGTAGGCGGAGCGTGGCACGATCGCGGCGGCCCACAGGGCGAGCGCGGTGCGCGCGGGGCCCTCGGCCGCGGCGCCGCCGGAGGCGGTCCACACGCGCCACCCGGCCGCGCTCGAGGTCACGGCCAGACCGGACCAGACGACGCCGTAGGTCCACGACGGCGGGGCCCACGACGGCGTCGGCAGCGACGCGAACGTGCGCCGCGACCGCTCGCTGCCCCCCGTGCCCGTGCCGGCGCCCGTGAGCGCCAGCGAGGCTCCCTGCCCGGCCAGGTAGGCGCCGAGGAGTCCCAGCGCCGGTGCGATGCGTGCCATGAGCCGCCCCCTACCCCGCGAGGTGCCGGTCAACCGTCCGGACCGGTCGGCGCCGGCCACCCCCCGGGGGGCGGGTGCGGCGCAGGTCGGGTTGGATGCTCGCATGACGACGACGGCACCCGTGCAGGCATCCGGCACCTTCCGCATCGGCGGCGACCTCGAGGTCCACCGCCTCGGCTTCGGCGCGATGCGCATCACCGGCCCCGGCATCTGGGGCGAGCCGGTCGACCGGCCCGGCGCCGTCGCCACGCTGCGCCGCGCCGTGGAGCTCGGCGTCGACTTCATCGACACCGCGGACTCCTACGGGCCGTTCGTGTCCGAGGACCTGATCCGTGAGGCGCTGCACCCCTACGGCGACGTCGTCGTCGCGACCAAGGCGGGGTTCACCCGGCAGGGCCCGGACCGGTGGGAGGTCGTCGGGCGCCCCGAGTACCTGCGCCAGTGCGCCGAGATGTCGCTGCGCCGGCTCGGGGTGGACACGCTCGACCTGCTCCAGCTGCACCGGATCGACCCGGCCGTGCCGCTCGAGGACCAGGTGGGCCTCCTGCGCGACCTCGTCGCCGAGGGCAAGGTCCGCCACGTCGGGCTCTCCGAGGTGAGCGTCGCCGAGCTCGAGGCCGCCCGGGCGATCACGCCGATCGCGACCGTGCAGAACCTCTACAACCTGGGCAACCGCCAGAGCGAGGAGCTGCTCGACCACTGCGAGCAGGAGGGGATCGGCTTCATCCCGTGGTTCCCCATCGCGAGCGGCAGCCTCGTGGCGCCCGACGGCGCGCTCTCGCGCATCGCCGAGCGCACCGGCCACACCCCCGCCGAGCTCGCCCTGGCGTGGCTGCTGCGCCGCTCGCCGGTGATGCTGCCCATCCCCGGCACCTCGAGCGTCGCGCACGTGGAGGAGAACTGCGCGGCCGCGCTCGTGGAGCTCGACGACGCGACCTACGCCGAGCTCGACGGCCTCGCCCGGCACTGACCCGGGGGGCCCGAGCCGCGTGCTGCACACTGGCGGCATGACGGGCACGCGGCGGCGACGCGCACTCGGGGCGCTCCTGCCCGCGGCACTGGCGCTGGCGGGGTGCTCGGTGGTGCCCACCACCAGCACGGCCCCCACGTCCGCCCCGCTCACCCCCGCGCCGACACCGCCCCAGCTCGACCTCCAGCTGCGCCCCGTGCTCACCGCGGGGATCGCCGGCGGGGGCGACTGCGCGGTGGTCGCCCCGGCCACGCCCGACCCAGCCCAGCCCGCCACGCTGTGCTCGCAGGACCGCGTCTACGTCTACTCGCTCGGTCCGGCCCGCGTCACCGGGGCCCGCGTCACCGGGCTCGACGTGAGCTGGGAGGCCGGGCGACCGGTGATCGAGGTGCGCCTCGACCCGCGCGGGGCGGCGTCCCTGAGCCGGCTGACGGCGGAGGCGCTCGTGCAGCAGCCGCCCAGGTCCCAGGTCGCCATCGTCACCCACGGCCGGGTGCAGGCCGCGCCCCCGATCACCGAGCAGGTCGACGGCGGCGTGATGGTGCTCTCCGGATTCGCCAGCGAGGCGGAGGCGCGCGCCGCGCTGGGCTTCGTCGAGTCCGTGCCCACCTCGTCGGCCACCCCGTCCGCCGGTGCCACGGGCGCCACCTCCGGGAGCGCGCCGGCCGCCCCGGACGAGTCCGCGTCGGGCTCGCCGACGTCGTCCTGACGGCCGCCGCGCGGGGCGCGCGGCGGGTGGTCGGCCGGCGGCCGGACACCGCCGCGACCGGGCCCGGGCGGCGACACGCCGGGCGACCTGCCGGGGCCCGCGCCCGGCCCGGCGCCGTCGGTCGCCCGCGTTAGGGTGAAAGCTCCCGACGAGCCGACTTCCCCCGGCGACCTGGGGGTCATGACCCGACGCCGCGAGGCGCCGACCCGAGGGGAGCGCACGTTGTCGAGCCAGGAGTTCGTGCACCTGCACGTGCACACCGAGTACTCCATGCTCGACGGCGCGGCCCGCCTCGGCGACCTGTTCGCGGAGGCCTCGCGGATGGGCATGCCGGCGCTGGCCATGAGCGACCACGGCAACGTCTACGGCGCCTACGACTTCTACAAGCGGGGCCGGGCGGCCGGGGTCAAGCCGATCATCGGCATCGAGGGCTACTACGCCCCGCAGGGCCGCTTCGAGCGCGCGCCCTTCGACTTCGGCGGCGGCTACGACGAGGGCACCGGCGAGGACGGCGAGAGCACGGCCAAGGGCCGCCAGGCCTACACCCACATGACCATGTGGGCGGAGAGCACCCAGGGCCTGCACAACCTCTTCCGGCTCTCGAGCCTGTCGAGCCTCGAGGGCTTCTACCGCAAGCCGCGCTTCGACCGCGAGCTGCTCGAGACCTACGGCGCCGGGATCATCGCCACCACGGGCTGCCCGTCGGGGGAGGTCAACCGCTGGCTCCAGGCCGGCAACTACGACCGCGCGCTGGCCGCGGCCGCCGACTACCGCGACATCCTGGGCAAGGACAACTACTTCTGCGAGCTCATGGACCACGGGCTCGGCATCGAGCGCCGCCACCGCGAGGACCTGCTGCGCATCGCGCGCACCCTCGAGCTCCCGCTGCTGGCCACCAACGACCTGCACTACGTCTACCCCGGCGACGGCGAGAGCCACGACGTGCTGCTGTGCATCGGCACGCGCACGACCATGGACGACCCCAAGCGGTTCCGGCTGCCCGGGCACGACTACTACCTCAAGTCCGCGGCCGAGATGCGCGAGGTGTTCGCCGAGCTGCCCGAGGCGTGCGACAACACGCTGTGGGTCGCGGAGCGCTGCGACGTTCAGTTCGCCGAGGGCGCCAACCTCATGCCCCGGTTCCCGGTGCCCGCCGGCGAGACCGAGGAGTCCTGGCTGGTCAAGGAGGTCGAGCGCGGCCTCGCCCTGCGCTTCCCCGAGGGCGTGCCGGACACCCACCGCCGGCAGGCCGAGTACGAGGTCGGCGTCATCATCCAGATGGGCTTCCCCGGGTACTTCCTGGTCACCGCGGACCTCGTGCGCCACGCCAAGGAGTCCGGCATCCGCGTGGGCCCGGGCCGCGGCTCGGCCGCCGGGGCGCTTATCGCCTACGCGCTGGGCATCACCGAGCTCGACCCGATCAAGCACGGCCTGCTGTTCGAGCGCTTCCTCAACCCCGAGCGCGTGTCGATGCCCGACATCGACATGGACTTCGACGAGCGCCGCCGCGGCGAGATGATCCGCTACGCCACCGAGACCTACGGCGAGGAGCGGGTCGCCCAGATCGTCACCTACGGCTCCATCAAGGCCAAGGCGGCGATCAAGGACTCCGCCCGCGCGCTCGGCTACCCCTTCGCGGTCGGCGAGCGCATCACCAAGGCGATGCCGCCGTCGGTGATGGGCAAGGACATCTCGCTCGCCGGGATCTTCGACCCGTCCGACCCGCGGCACAACGAGGCCACGGAGTTCCGGGCGCTCTACGAGGCCGACGCCGACGTCCGCAAGGTGGTCGACACCGCCAAGGGCCTCGAGGGGCTCAAGCGCCAGCCCGGCGTGCACGCCGCGGGCGTGATCCTGTGCTCCGAGCCGCTCATCGACGTCATCCCCATCTGGCGGCGCGAGCAGGACGGCGCGATCATCACGCAGTTCGACATGGGTGTGTGCGAGACCCTCGGCCTGCTCAAGATGGACTTCCTGGGCCTGCGCAACCTCACCGTCCTCGACGACTGCCTGCGCAACATCGCGAGCAACCGCGGCGAGACCGTGGTGCTCGAGGACCTCGACCTCGACGACCGCGCCACCTACGAGCTGCTCGGCCGCGGCGACACCCTCGGGGTGTTCCAGCTCGACGGCGGCCCGATGCGCGCCCTGCTGCGCTCGATGGCACCGGACAACTTCGAGGACATCTCCGCCGTCCTCGCGCTCTACCGCCCCGGCCCCATGGGCGCCAACGCGCACAACGACTACGCCGACCGCAAGAACGGCCGCAAGCCGGTGGAGCCGATCCACCCGGAGCTCGCGGAGCCGCTGGCCGAGATCCTCGACGACACCTACGGGCTGATCGTCTACCAGGAGCAGGTCATGGCGATCGCGCAGAAGCTCGCGGGCTACAGCCTCGGCAGCGCGGACCTGCTGCGCCGGGCGATGGGCAAGAAGAAGAAGGAGATCCTCGACAAGGAGTTCGTGCCGTTCCGCGACGGCATGCTGGCCAACGGCTACTCCCGCGACGCGATCGACAAGCTGTGGTCGATCCTGGTCCCGTTCTCCGACTACGCCTTCAACAAGGCCCACACCGCGGGCTACGGCCTGGTGTCGTACTGGACGGCGTACCTCAAGGCGAACTACCCGGCGGAGTACATGGCCGGGCTGCTCCAGAGCGTCAAGGACGACAAGGACAAGTCCGCGGTCTACCTCAACGAGTGCCGCCGCATGGGCATCAAGGTGCTGCCGCCGGACGTCAACGACTCCGACTTCGACTACACCCCGCGCGGCACCGACATCCGCTTCGGGCTCTCCGCGGTCCGCAACGTCGGCGGCAACGTGGTGGAGGCGCTCATCGGCGCGCGCCGGGAGAAGGGCCGGTTCTCCGGGTTCGACGACTTCCTCGAGAAGGTGCCGGTCACCGTCGTCAACAAGCGCGTGGTCGAGTCCCTGATCAAGGCGGGGGCGTTCGACTCCCTCGGCGAGTCGCGCCGGGGCCTGCTGCTGGTGCACGAGCAGCGCATCGACTCGATCCTCGACATCAAGCGCAACGAGGCCATCGGGCAGGACTCGCTGTTCGGCGGCATGGACGACGACGCCGCGGCCGAGATGTGGGCGCCTCCGCCGATCCCGACGGGGGAGTGGGACAAGGCCACGCTGCTCGGCTACGAGCGGGAGATGCTCGGGCTCTACGTGTCCGACCACCCGCTCAACGGCGTCGAGCACGTGCTGAGCGCGAGCACCGACGTGCCCGTGTCCGCGCTGCACACCGACGACGTCGGCGACGGCCGCACGGTCACCGTCGGCGGCCTGGTCACCAGCGTGCAGCGCAAGGTGACCAAGCAGGGCAACGTGTGGGCGATCGCGTCGCTGGAGGACCTCGAGGCCTCCATCGACGTCATGGTCTTCCCGGCCACCTACCAGCTCGTCGGCCCGCACGTCGTGCCCGACGCCGTGCTGCTGGTGAAGGGCCGCCTCGACAAGAGCGAGGAGGAGGCGCCCAAGCTCATCGCGATGGAGGTCACCGTCCCGGACCTGTCCACCGACGAGGGCGGTCCGGTGGTGGTCACCATCCCGGCGGCGCGCTGCATCCCGCCGGTGATCGAGCGGTTCAAGGACGTCCTGGCCGCGCACCCCGGCGTCACCGAGGTGCGCCTCGCGATGACCAACGGGCCGCGCACCACCGTCGTGCGGCTCGACGACAGGCTCCGCGTGACGCGCACCCCGGCCCTCTACGCCGACCTCAAGGCCCTGCTCGGACCCTCCTGCCTCCAGTGAGCCTCGGGCCCGGATGGAGGGTCAGCTCCGGGCGATCGGGGCGGTGGTGGCGCGGGTCTGGGCGACCAGGTCCGACGGCGCGAGGCCGAGGTCGAAGCCGCGGCGGCCGCCGCTCACGTAGACCGTCGGGTGGTCCAGCGCGCTCGCGTCGAGCACGGTCCGCAGCGCCTTGCGCTGCCCGATCGGGCTGATCCCGCCCACGACGTAGCCCGTGGTGCGCTCGGCCACCGCCGGGTCGGCCATGGCGGCGCGCTTGCCGCCCACCGCGGCGGCCAGCGCCTTGAGGTCGAGCTTGGCCGCCACCGGGACGATCGCGACGACGAGCGCGCCGTCGACGTCGGCGAGCAGGGTCTTGAACACGGTCTCGGGCGCGAGCCCGAGGGCCTCGGCCGCCTCGAGGCCGTAGGAGGGCGCCGCGGGGTTGTGCTCGTAGGCGTGGATGGTGAACGGCACGCCTGCGCGCAGCAGCGCCGCCGTCGCGGGGGTCGCACCGCCGGAGGTGCGCGACGCGTCCTTCTTGGCCACGCCGCGATCCTGGCCCACCGCGGGGGCCGGCCTGCAGGCGGGCCAGCCGCTCGGGCTCAGTTCATCGTGCTCGGCGTGCGCGCGAGGTCGACCGCCGGCAGCGACGGCAGCTCCTGCACCAGCGTTGTCTCGCGGCCCAGCAGCCCGATCTCGGCGCGCAGGCGCTCGCAGGTGGAGTCGCACTCGAGCAGGCGCTGGCGGTCGTGCAGGTCGAGCACCATCGCGACGGCGACCAGGTAGGACAGCACGGCCGGGTCCTCGGGGAGGGTGGCCATCTGCGCCGCCTCCACGGCGCCCACCCGCGTGAGCAGGCCCCGGTAGACGTCGAAGCGGCGGGCGACGGCCGTGGCGAGCAGCCCGGACTCGCCGGCCCCGCCGCCGTCGGACTCCCCGAGCCACTCCACCTCGGCGCAGTGGTACGGCGTACCCGTGTCCGCCAGGCGCAGCACGCGGAACCGGGCGTCGCCGTTGGCCACCACGTCCGAGCGGCCGTCGGCGTAGGTGCGGATCTCGCGCAGCACGGCGAGCGTGCCGACGTCGAACATCGCGGTGACGCCGTCCGCGCCCACCTCCCAGCCCTCCCGGATGGCCACGACGCCGAAGACGCGGTCGGGCTCGTCGCGGGCGAGCAGGTCGGTCATGAGGCGGCGGTAGCGCTCCTCGAAGATGTGCAGCGGCAGCACCAGGCCGGGCACCAGCACGGTGCCCAGCGGGAAGAGCGGGATCACCTCCCGCGCGCCGACCTGACGTGCCGTCACCGGCCCACCCTGGCCCATGCGGGGCGCCCCTGCATCCCGGTCGAGCCGGGCGGGTCCGGATCCCTAGACTGGACGCGTGATCCGCCGCCTCGACCTCCGCGGGTCGTCCGCCGACCCCCGCGACGTGCTGCCGCGCGCCGAGGTCGACGTCGAGAGCGTGCTGGCCACGGTCGGGCCCATCGTGGCCGACGTCCGCGAGCGAGGCGCCGAGGCGGTGCTCGAGTGGGGGGAGCGCCTCGACGGCGTGCGCCCGCCGTCGCTGCGCGTGCCGCAGGAGGCGCTCGACGCGGCGCTCGCCGCGCTCGACCCGGCCGTCCGCGAGGCGCTCGAGGAGTCGATCCGCCGGGCCCGCCGGGTGCACGAGGACCAGCGCCGCACCGACGTCGCCACGCACGTCGTGCCGGGCGGCACGGTCACCGAGCGCTGGGTGCCCGTCGACCGCGTGGGGCTCTACGTGCCCGGCGGCCGCGCCGTCTACCCGAGCAGCGTCGTCATGAACGTCGTCCCGGCGCAGGTGGCCGGCGTCGGCTCCTTCGCGGTGGCCTCGCCGCCGCAGCGCGACCACGGCGGCCTGCCGCACCCCACGATCCTCGCGGCCTGCGCCCTGCTGGGCGTGCACGAGGTCTACGCCGCCGGCGGCGCGCAGGCGGTGGCCATGTTCGCCCACGGCACCGGCGACGGCCCGGACGACTGCCGCCCCGTCGTCATGGTGACCGGCCCCGGCAACATCTACGTGACGGCCGCCAAGCGGCTGCTCAAGGGCCGCATCGGGATCGACTCCGAGGCCGGCCCCACGGAGATCGCGATCCTGGCCGACGACACCGCCGACCCGGCCTTCGTCGCGGCCGACCTCATCAGCCAGGCCGAGCACGACGTGATCGCCGCGTCGGTGCTCGTCACCACGAGCGAGCAGCTCGCCCTCGCCGTGGAGGCCGAGCTCGAGGTGCAGGTGCCCGCCACCAAGCACCACGAGCGGATCGCCGAGGCGCTCGCGGGCCGGCAGAGCGGCATCGTGCTCGTCGACGACCTCGAGGCCGGGCTCCGCGTGGTCGACGCCTACGCCGCGGAGCACCTCGAGATCCACACCCGCGACGCGCGGGCGGTCGCCATGCGGGTGCGCAACGCCGGCGCGATCTTCGTGGGCGACCACTCGCCGGTCTCGCTCGGCGACTACGCCGCGGGCTCCAACCACGTCCTGCCCACCGGCGGCTGCGCCTGCCACTCCTCGGGGCTGTCCGTGCAGACCTTCCTGCGCGGCATCCACGTCATCGACTACGACGAGGCGGCGCTGCGCGACGTCGGCCACCACGTGGTCGCACTGGCCAACGCCGAGGACCTGCCCGGGCACGCCGCCGCCATCGAGGTGCGCACGCACCGCCACGCCGGCGGCTGACGTGGGCGCACCCGACGACCTCCCGCTGCGCGACGACCTGCGGGGGCAGGTGGCCTACGGCGCCCCGCAGCTCGACGTGGCCGTGCGGCTCAACGTCAACGAGAACCCCTACCCGCCGTCCGAGTCGCTGGTGGCCGACGTCGCCGCGGCCGTGGCCGAGGCGACCCGCGGGCTCAACCGCTACCCCGACCGCGACGCGGTCGCGCTGCGGGCCGACCTCGCGGCGTACCTCTCGCTCGAGACGGGCGTGGCGCTCACCGGCGAGCAGCTGTGGGCCGCCAACGGCAGCAACGAGGTGATGCACCAGCTGATGCTGGCCTTCGGCGGTCCCGGCCGGGTGGCGCTCGGCTTCGAGCCGACCTACTCGATGTACCCGGAGTACTGCCGCGACACGTTCACCCGCTACGTCGTGGCGCCGCGGCGCGACGACTTCACCGTGGACGTCGACGTCGCCACCGCGGCGATCGCGGAGCACGAGCCGTCGGTGGTGCTCCTCGCCTCGCCCAACAACCCCACGGGCACCTCGCTCCCGCTCGACGTCGTGCGCGCGGTCCTGGCCGTGGCGCCCGGGGTCGTGGTGGTCGACGAGGCCTACGCCGAGTTCCGCCAGCAGGGCGTGCCGAGCGCCGTCGAGCTGCTCGCCGACCACCCGCGGCTGGTGGTGACCCGCACGATGTCGAAGGCCTTCGCGCTGGCCGGCGCGCGGCTGGGCTACCTCGCGGCCTCGCCCGCCGTCGTCGACGCCGTGCGGCTCGTGCGCCTGCCCTACCACCTCTCGGCCGTCACGCAGGCGGTCGCGCGGGCGGCGCTCGCGCACGCAGGCGAGCTCCAGGCCCAGGTGGCCCTGCTGCGCGAGGAGCGCGACGCGCTCGTCGCCTGGCTGCGCGCGCAGGGCCTCGACGCCGCGGACAGCGACGCCAACTTCGTGCTGTTCGGCCGCTTCGCCGACCGGCACGCGGTGTGGCGGTCGCTGCTCGATCGCGGCGTGCTGATCCGCGAGACGGGCCCGGACGGATGGCTGCGGGTCAGCGTCGGCACGCCCGAGGAGAACGCCGCGTTCCGTGCGGCGCTGGAGGAGGTCACGGCATGAGCAGGTCCGCGCGCGTGCAGCGCACGACCAAGGAGAGCGACGTCCTCGTCGAGCTCGAGGTCGACGGCACGGGCGTCACGCAGGTGGACACCGGCGTGCCGTTCTTCGACCACATGCTCGCCCAGCTGGGCAAGCACGGCGGTCTCGACCTCACCGTGCGCACGCGCGGCGACCTCGAGGTCGACGCGCACCACACCGTGGAGGACACCTCGCTCGCGGTGGGCCAGGCGCTGCGCGAGGCGCTGGGCGACAAGGCCGGCATCCGGCGCTACGGCGACTCGCTCGTGCCGCTCGACGAGACCCTCGTGCAGTGCGCGATCGACCTCTCCGGCCGGCCCTACCTCGTGCACACCGAGCCCGAGGTCGTCGAGCTGATCGGCACCTACGACACCACGCTCACGCGGCACATCTTCGAGTCGCTGGTCGCGGAGGCGCGCATCACCCTGCACGTGAACGTGCTGTCCGGGCGCAACGCGCACCACGTGGTGGAGGCGCAGTTCAAGGCGTTCGCCCGCGCGCTGCGCACAGCGGTCGAGGCCGACCCGCGCGTGGTCGGCGTCCCGAGCACGAAGGGCTCGCTGTAGCGCCGTGTGGATCGCCCTGCTCGTGCTCACCGGGTTCCTCATCGGAGGCACCTGGTCGTTCGTGCGCAACCGCGCATGGACGCCGGCCGCCGTGGTGGGCGTCGCCGCGCTGATGGCCGGCGCCGCCACGATCCTGTGGCTGCCGAAGTGAGCCCGCGCGTCGTCGTCCTCGACTACGGCTCGGGCAACCTGCGCTCGGCCGAGCGGGCGCTGGCCCGCGCGGGTGCGGACGTGACCGTCACCGCCGACCGCACGGCGGCCACCGAGTGCGACGGGCTCGTGGTGCCCGGCGTCGGCGCGTTCGCCGCGTGCATGGCCGGCATCCGGGCCGTGCGCGGCGGCGAGGTGGTGGGGCGGCGGCTGGCCGGCGGACGTCCGGTGCTGGGCATCTGCGTGGGCATGCAGGTGCTCTTCGAGCACGGGGTGGAGCACGGGGTCGACACCGAGGGCCTGGGGGAGTGGCCCGGCGTCGTCGACGAGCTGCACGCGCCGGTGCTGCCGCACATGGGCTGGAACACCGTGGACGTGCCCGAGGGCTCGGCGCTCTTCCGCGGGGTGGAGGGCGAGCGCTTCTACTTCGTCCACTCCTACGCCGTGCGCCGCTGGGAGCTCGCGGTCGACGAGCACTCCCGCACCGCGGCACCGCTCGTCACCTGGGCCACGCACGGGGAGCCCTTCGTGGCCGCGGTCGAGAACGGGCCGCTGGTGGCCACGCAGTTCCACCCGGAGAAGTCCGGCGACGCCGGTGCGGTGCTGCTGCGCAACTGGGTGGGGTCGCTGGCGTGAGCCGCGAGCGGCAGCGGCGCCGGGCCGAGCGCGAGGCCGCCGCCGCGGAGGAGCGGCGTCGCCGGGAGGCCTCGCGGCGTCGGGCCGAGTCGCGCGCCGCGGTGGTGGGCACGGTGACCGGACCGGCCGCTCGTGCCCGCGCGTCCGTGCGCCGGTGGTGGCGGCGCACCTACCCGAAGGGCGACCCGTTCGCCCGCCGCCGGCGCCGGCGCACGCTGGTGCTCCTGCTCGTGGCCGTCGCGGTGCAGGTGCTGGCCTGGGTGCTGGTGCCCTCGCTCCTCGTGCGCGTCGGGGTGCTGGGGCTCACTGTGCTGCTGCTGCCGGTGCTGCGCGTGCTGCTCTTCGACCGGCGCTGAGACCGCCCGGTGGCGTGCCCGCCCGGGTGCCCGGCGCCGGCGCCCACGGCGAGCGGCCGGCCGCCGGCGCCGGTCGCTAGGGTCGGCGCATGAGCGACCAGGACCCCCGCCCCGTTCCCGTGCTCGAGCTGCTCCCGGCCGTCGACGTCGCCGGGGGTCAGGCGGTGCGCCTCGTGCAGGGCGCCGCCGGGTCGGAGACGTCCTACGGCGACCCGCTCGAGGCTGCGCTGGCCTGGCAGGAGCAGGGCGCCGAGTGGATCCACCTCGTCGACCTCGACGCGGCCTTCGGCCGGGGCTCGAACGCCGAGCTCATCGCCGAGGTCGTGGGGCGCATGGACGTGCAGGTGGAGCTGTCCGGCGGCATCCGCGACGACGCGTCGCTGCGCGCGGCGCTCGCCACCGGCTGCACGCGGGTGAACATCGGCACGGCGGCGCTCGAGGACCCGGAGTGGACGGCGCGGGCCATCGGCGAGTTCGGCGACCGCGTCGCGGTCGGCCTCGACGTGCGCGGCACGACGCTGGCCGCGCGCGGGTGGACCCAGGAGGGCGGCGAGCTGTTCGAGGTGCTGGCCCGCCTCGACGGCCAGGGCTGCGCGCGCTACGTCGTCACCGACGTCGCCAGGGACGGCACGCTGAGCGGCCCCAACCTCGACCTGCTGCGCCGCGTGTGCGTCGCCACGGACCGCCCGGTCGTGGCCTCCGGCGGCGTCTCCTCGCTGGCCGACCTGCACGCGATCGCCCAGCTCGTGCCCGAGGGCGTCGAGGGCGCGATCGTCGGCAAGGCGCTCTACGCCGGCGCGTTCACCCTGGCCGAGGCGCTCGCGGCGGTGGCGCCCCGCGTCGAGGCCCGCGACTCGCCGTTCGGCCGCGGCGACGAGATCCCCGGCGTCATGCCGTGACGGGCGTGCGCCGGATCTCCTCCGGGGGTCCGTGGGAGGACGTCGTCGGCTACTCGCGCGCAGTGGTGGCCGGCCCGTGGGTGCTCGTGTCGGGATCGACGTCGGTGGTCGACGGCGAGGTGCTCCACGAGGGCGACGCCTACGCCCAGACGCTCGAGGCGTTCGGGGTGGTGCGCCGCGCCCTCGAGCAGGCCGGGCTCGCGCTCGAGGACGTGGTGCGCACCCGGATGTACGTGTCCGACATCAGCACGCAGGACGCCGTCGGCCGGGCCCACCGCGAGCTCTTCGAGCACGTGCGGCCCGCGGCCACGATGGTGGAGGTGTCGCGCTTCGTCGACCCGCGGATGCTGGTGGAGGTCGAGGCGGACGCCTACCGGCCGGAGGTGCGCGCATGACGACCTCGTCGCGGCCCACCCGGTGGGAGACCGAGACCGCGTCCGGGCACTCCGAGCGGTTCCTGGCGCACTTCCGCGCGCTGGCCCGCGACGGCGCGGACCTCGGGGGCGAGGCGCGCCTGCTCGACGCGATCGTGGCGCCGGGCTCGCGGATCCTCGACGCCGGCTGCGGCAGCGGGCGCGTGGGTGCCGTGCTGCACGCGCGGGGGCACCGCGTGGTGGGGGTGGACGCCGACCCCGTGCTCGTCGAGGGCGCCCGGGCCGACCACCCCGGCCCGCGCTGGCTCGTGGCCGACCTCGCGACGCTCGACCTTCCCGCGCTCGGGGTGGCCGACCCGTTCGACGCGGCGGTGCTCGCCGGCAACGTGATGGTCTACGTCGCGCCGGGCAGTGAAGGCGAGGTGCTGGCCCGGGTTGCGGCGCACGTGGTGGCCGACGGCGTGGTGGTGGTGGGCTTCGCCACCGACCGCGGGTACGGCGTCGACTCGCTCTCGCGCGACGCGGACGCTGCCGGGCTCGACGTGGAGCACCGCTTCGCCACCTGGGACCTGCGCCCGTGGCAGATCGGCTCCGACTTCGCCGTCGTGGTGCTGCGCCGGCGCACGGTCGGCGGCTGAGCCACCTGTCCGGCGCCCACCGGCCGAGCCGGGCTGACGCGCCGCCGCGGACGCCGCCCATGCCGTGACATCGGCTGCGCCGGCGCTGAGACCGGTGGGGCCATCCGGGGTCCCCGGCTCTCGCGCGACTCGTGAACGCTGCCGGTCCGGTGAGGCGCGCTTGCTCGTGGGTGCCGAGATCAGCCGGGGCACCGCCGGATCCTGGGGCTTGTCCCGGGGACGGCACACGCAGACGACGCGGTGAGGGCCGGGCTGGGCCTCGCTGCTGAACCGCGCTGAGTCGCCGGGGATCACCGGCTCGCGCGCGACGGGCGCGGTCCGGGTCAGGTGCGGTTCGGCTGCGCACCGGAGCCCGGGGCGGCTGGACTGCCTGGGATCCCGAGGGGTCGTGCGGCTCCTCGTCGTCACGGCTGCCGGCGCAGCAGCGGTCTCGCCGGTCCTGAGATCGGCTGGGCCGCAACGTATCCCGGGGACGACGATTCCTCTCCGTCAGCCACCGACGCGGCCGGTGCGGGTCGCCGTTCACGGTGCCGCGGCTGTGATCGCTTGCGCTGCACGGGATCCCGGCGTCGGGTGCGGTGGGGGATCGGTGGATCGCCCGCGTTGTCGGAGGTGGGCGGGAGGATGGGGGCATGCGAGGTCGAGGGGTGTCGGTGCTCGAGGCGCGGTTCGCCGTGGCCGGGCTCGCTGGCCCCTGCGCCCGGCTGCGCGACGTCGACGTCGTGCGCGCACCGGGCACGCGCCCGGTGCGGGTGGGCCCGGCCGGCCGGCACGGGATGGCGCCCCGGTCGCCGCTCCCGCCTCGGGTCGCGGCCCGGGCGGCGGCCCGCCGGATGCTCTCCGACGCGCTGGCCCGTCCCGTCTCGGCCGCGACGGCGGCGGAGCTCGTCGCCGTCGATCCGGCGCTCCTCGACGAGGACGGCCTGCTCGACCGGCTGCGCCTGGCCGACCGGGTCGCCGCCTGGGCGGCGGCGCAGGCCGCCAGGGCGCTGTCCGACCTCGCCGACGCCGACACCTCCACGCGCGCGATCCCGGGGAGCGTCACGGCGTCCTCCGCGTGGATCGTCGCGGACCCGGACCGTGCGCTCGCGCTGGAGGTGCGCCTGGCGAGGTCGTGCTCGGACTCGGCAGCCCGGCGCGACCTCGACGCCGCGCGGCGCCTCGCGCGCGAGCTGCGGTCGGTGCGCGACGCGTGGGAGTGCGGGGCGATCTCCTCCCGGCACGTCGCGGCCTTCCTCGACCGCACCGCCGGGCACGACCCCGCGACGCTCGACACCGCGCTCACCCACGTGCTGGCCCGCGTCGGCCGGCTCGGCTCGCACCGGGTGGGTGCGGAGCTCACGCGCGTGCTGACCCGCCTCGACCCGGCCGGCCAGGCCGCGCGGATCCGCCGCGCCCGTCGCCACGACCTCGGCGTGTGGTTCCGCCCGCTGCCCGACGGGCTGGGACAGATCACGGCCGTGCACCGGATCGAGGACGCCCGCGCGATCATCGAGGCGCTCGACACCGACGCTGACCGCTTCCTGGCGCACCGCCGCGGCTGCCCGCCCTGCGCCGCCGCAGTGCCGGACGAGATCGGGCCGGCCCGGGCGGCCGCCCACCTCGACCGGGTGCTGGCAGCCGACGACATCTCCCGTCCCGGCGCCGGTGCCGACGTCGACGCGTCCGACGGCCCGGGCGCTCCCGCCCGCACCGGTACCGCAGACCCCGAGGTCTCAGCGGGTCGCCGCCGTCGTGGAGGCGGGCGACGCAGCCGGCGCGGTGAGCTCCAGGTCGTGGTCGACCTCGCAACCCTGCTGGGGCTGGCCGAGGAGCCGGGCCTGCTGTCCGGGCAGCCCGTGCCGGCCGAGATCGCCCGCGAGCTCGCGACGTCGTGCGGGTCGATGCGCCGCGTCGTCACCGATCCGGTCGACGGGCACCTGCTCGACTACGGCACGCGCACCTACCTGCCCGACGCCTTGCGCGCCTTCGTCGCGGCGCGCGACGGCACCTGCCGATCACCGGGCTGCGGACAACCCGCCCACCGGTCGCAGCTCGACCACGTCGTCCCGTTCCCGCACGGCCCCAGCGACACCGCCAACACGCACGCGCTCTGCGCGCGCGACCACTCCCTCAAGACCGACGGGCACCTGCGCTACGTCGAGCACGGCGCCGACGGCCGGGCCGCCTGGTGCACGCGCCTGGGGCAGTACGGCACGACCCCCGCGCGCTCGTACCTGCCCGAGCCGCTCGACGCACCTCCCGGGGACGTGTCCGGCACCGGGCCCGACGTCCCGCCGTTCTGACGGTCGACCGGTGCCACCGGGCAGGAGACGGACGCCGGACGGCTCCCGGCGAGGTGGACGGTTCCGTGCCCGCCGGGCGCCGGGCGCCGGCGCGGCCGGTGCGGGTCCCCGTGGACGGGTCGTGACGGTCGCGAGCCGGCGGGAAGGCCGTCGCGCCTGCGCGGGGCGCTCCGTGCGCCGCGGTGCCCGGGTGCGGGGGTCTGCGCCGCGGGCGCTCCTCGTGCTGGCGGATCCCCAGGTCCTCAGGGGCGCCGCGCCCGGGTGGGAGGCGCCCCCGGTCCGTCGCCGGCGGTCGCCTAGGGCACCGGGAAGTCCTGCGGTGCCCCTTCGCCGGTGGAGCCGTCGACGGCCTCGCGCAGCAGGTCCGCGTGGCCGGTGTGCCGCGCGTACTCCTCGATCATGTCGGCCAGCAGCCGCCGCAGGCTCATCCCGTCGTGCGTGTGCTGGTCCATCCCGCCGGACGGGAGCGCGGACGCCAGCGCGTCACGCGAGCGGTGGACCGTGGCGGCCCAGAGGTCGCGCAGGTCCTGTGGCGCGTCCCCGGCGTCGCGCCACGCCCAGTGGTCCCAGTCGTCGTCGAGGGAGAGCCCGTCGAACGGGGCCATCATGGGGCGCCCGGCGAGCCGGTGCTCGAAGTACAGCTCCTCCACCCACGCCAGGTGCTTGAGCAGGCCGCCCAGCGTCACCGCCGAGGGCTCCAGGCGCAGGGCCAGGCCGGCGGCGTCGACGTCGGCGCACTTCCAGGCGAACGTGAGCCGGTTGCGCTCCAGGGTGATGAGGGCGGTCTCGACCTCGTCGCCGTGCAGGAACTTCTCGACGTCCCACTCGGGCGGCCGGCCGGCGACGAACCCCGGTGGCGTGGTCACGACCGCCTCGCGAGGGTCGGCAGGCGGCGTGCGGTCACGGTGCTGCGGTTGGCGGTGCGCGGGCGGTGCGGTCCGGTGAGCATCCGTCCACCGTAGGAGGTGCGCGGGCCTCCCGGACCCCGCATCGTCCGTTCCCGGGCTCGCGCGACGGGTCTGCCCAGGTGACGCTGAGCCTTCTCGGGCGTCAGGGCAGGGTGATCTCGACGGCGACGTACTCGGGCAGGCCGCGCACGAGGCGCCCGAGCGTGCGCCAGGCGTGGAAGGCCAGCCGGTACTTGGCCGCGTGCAGACGCGTCACGCGCTCGAGGTCCTCCGGCGCGGACGACACCCGCGCGGTGCCCTCGACGTGGGCGCCCTGGAGCCGGCCGCGCGCGTCGCACGGGGCGAGCAGCACCCGCGAGTCGTGGTGCAGCCGCTTCACCTTGCCGGAGCCCGCCTCCGTCCACACCCACAGCGCGTCGGCCTCGCGGCTGGCCCACACCGGGGTCGCCACGGCCCGCCCGTCGCGCCGGAAGGTGGTGAGGGAGACGTACGTCGCGGCTCCGAGCCGCTCGAGCTCCTCGTCGGTCGTCGCGGTCATGCCTCCACGCTAGGTCGGCCCACCGGGCGTGGCATCCCGGCGCGCGTCGTCCCGGTCACAGGGCGGACGCCGGCTGTCGGACGACGGGCGGCGCGGCCCGCCGCGGCCCGTCGTCGGTCAGAGACCCTGGACGCCCTTGAGCGCCACGAGCAGTCCGAGGACCACCAGCACGACGGCCATCACCGCGGTGTGGTGCGCGGTGAGCCA
Source organism: Frankiales bacterium (assembly GCA_016125335.1). Classification (NCBI taxonomy): domain Bacteria; kingdom Bacillati; phylum Actinomycetota; class Actinomycetes; order Frankiales; species Frankiales bacterium. The sequence continues at coordinate 78,717 of WGLY01000015.1, read as the reverse complement.
GTCCTTCGCCACGCCCAGGGGGCGCAGCACGCGCTCGCCCAGCACCGCGTAGGTGAGCACGGGGACCGCGACGGTGATCGACCCGACGAGCGTGAACACGGCCACCTCGGCCGCCTCCGCCCAGCCGCTCGCGTCGCCGCTGCTGATGGCGATGCCGGCGGCGGCGGCGATCACCACGATCTTCGGGTTGGCGGCCGAGAGCAGCAGGCCCAGCCGCAGCGCCGAGCGCGGCGTCGCCGTCTCCAGCGACCGCATCCAGGCCGGTGTCTCGGCCGGCTCGTCGCGGCGCAGCCACTGCCGGGCGCCGAGGACGACGAGCACCAGGCCGAGCACCACGCGCGCCCACGACGCCCAGGTGGGCGTGCCCTCGCCCGAGAGGACCTCGGGGATGAGCACGAACACCGTCGAGACCAGCAGGATGCCGCCGCTCCACCCGGCCAGGAAGGCCAGCGACGTCGGCCGGGCCCGCTCGGTGAACAGCAGCAGGATCGCCGGGATGATCGGGAACGGCGACGCCGCCACCGCGAGCGCGAGCGTCAGCACCTCGCCCATCCGGCCTCCTCCACCGCCGCCGCGCCGGGCTGGTCGGCACCCGCTCGGGTACCGCGCGTCCCGTCGCACGAGCCCGGCTCCGTGCGCGGGCGGGCCCGATCCTGTCAGCGACCCGGGCCGAGGGCGCGCACGGCACCCCGAACCCGCCCCGCTGGATCCGTCGTTACTGCCCGAAAGCGCGGAGACGCGGCCGTTCTCCGGTCATTCCGGCAGTAACGACGAGGTGGTCCGGGGCGGGGGTGTCCGGCCCGTGGTACGCCGGGGAGCGCGCCGGCGCGGCTGCGTAGGCTCCGGGGCGTGAGTCTGGCCGTGCGGGTGATCCCCTGCCTCGACGTCGACGCGGGCCGCGTGGTCAAGGGCGTCAACTTCGTCGACCTGCGTGACGCCGGCGACCCGGTCGAGCTGGCCCGCGCCTACGACGCGCAGGGCGCCGACGAGCTGGTCTTCCTCGACATCACCGCGAGCAGCGGCGACCGCGAGACCACCTACGACGTCGTGCGGCGCACGGCCGAGCAGGTGTTCATCCCGCTCACCGTCGGGGGCGGTGTGCGCGGCGTCGACGACGTCGACCGGCTGCTGCGCGCGGGGGCCGACAAGGTGGGCATCAACACCGCGGCCATCGCCCGACCGGAGCTGCTGCACGAGGCCGCGCAGCGCTTCGGCGCCCAGTGCATCGTGCTCTCGGTCGACGCGCGGCGCTGCCCCGAGGGCGTGCGCACCGACTCCGGCTGGGAGGTCACCACGCACGGCGGCCGCCGCTCCACCGGCATCGACGCCGTCGCCTGGGCCGCGCGCGCCGCCGAGCTCGGCGCGGGGGAGATCCTGCTCAACTCGATGGACGCCGACGGCACCAAGGACGGCTACGACCTCGCGCTCATCCGCGCCGTGCGCGCCGCGGTGACCGTGCCGGTGATCGCCAGCGGCGGCGCGGGCCGGCTCGAGGACTTCGCCCCGGCGGTGGAGGCGGGCGCCGACGCCGTGCTGGCCGCGAGCGTCTTCCACTTCGGCGACCTGCGCATCCCGCAGGTGAAGGCCGCCCTCGAGCAGGCCGGGCACCCGGTACGGCGTCCCGTCGTCCAGCCGGGCTGACGGGCGCACGCGGGCGCCCTCGGCCAACGCGCCTCGAGCGGGAGAGGCGTCAGCGGGGGAGCGGCGTCCGGGCAGGACGCGGCGTCCGCGGGCACGCGACGTCCTCGGGACGTGCGGGGTCGGCGGGACGTGCGGGGTCGACGGGGAGGCGAGGTCCGCGGGACGTGCGGGGTCGGCGGGGACAGTGCCAGGTCAGCGCGGGAAGCTGAGGAAGGCGGTGACCTCCGGGCCGCCGCCGCGCACCTCGAGGCCGCGGGTGAGCCGGCCGTAGCACGCCAGCACGATCTCGCCCACCGGACCCACGAGGCGCACCACGGGCTCGCCGCCGCGCAGCCGCACCTCGCGACCGGCGTCCGGCCCGTCCGTCGGGGTGGCCATCACGCCCACGGGGCTGCGGCGCAGCAGCCACCGGGAGCCGTCGCGCAACCGAGACCACAGCTGGTCCGAGGTCGGCGCGTCGAGCTCGCGCGGCTCCCAGCCGTCCTGGGCGCGGCGCACGTCCTCGTGGTGCACGAAGAACTCGATCGTGTTCGTCGCCCCGTCGACCGGGGCCAGCGCCTGGGGCGACCAGCGGGGCGGGCCCTGGCGGACCGACTCCACCAGCGACGCGAAGTCCTGCCGGGCCGTGTCGGACTGCACGCGCCCCGTCCATGGCGCCACGGGCGGCAGCACGATCCCGAGCGCGGCGTCGGGGCGGTTCTCGCGGATGACGAGGTGGGCGGCGAGGTCGCGGGTGGTCCACCCCGAGCACAGCGTGGCGGCGTCCGGCCCGGTCGCGAGAAGCAGGTCGCACAGGGCGTCCCGCTCGGCCTGGGCCGTCGCGTTGGCGGGCACCGGCGCGGCAGCGGGACTGGAGGTCACCCCGCCACCCTAGGCAGGGACCGGGCCCGCCACGACCGGTGGCCCCTGCCGCCGCCCGGGGCGCCCGGTCGTGGCGCGCACGGGCGGGATCCGGGCTGCGGCGTCCCCCCGGTGCCGGCCGGGCCCGGTTCGTGGTTGGTCCGTCCGGGGTCCCGGCGACCGCCCGGGCGCGGTCCGGGCGTCAAGGTGGTGGCCGGACGTGTCGAGTCCCTCGGGGAGGACGGGTGCCGCCCGGCCCCGCGCAGAGGAGCACGACCATGGCCGACCCGGGCTACGACTTCTTCGCCATCGGCACGCCCGACGACGGGACCGGCCCTGCCGACGACGGGCAGGGCTCGCCCGCTCCTGCACCCTCGCGCGCCGTCGACCGCTTCGGCATCCCGCTCGACGCCGTGTCCGCACCGGTCACCGCCGTCGACCCCGGAGTGGTCGAGGCCGCCCCGGACATCGACCGGGTGCTGCACGAGGCCTACTCGGTGCAGGTCAACCGCTTCGGGATCCCCGTCGACGTCGAGGGCGCCGCCCCGGCCACACCGATCCTGCCGCCGCCGGCCCCGCTGCCGCCCTTCGCGGCGCCGCTGCCCGGGTCCGACCCGACCGCGCGGCTGACCGAGGAGCAGCGGCTCGCGCTCGCCGTCGGCACCCCCGAGGCGGAGCCGGTCCGGCCGGCCGCGCCGGCGCAGGTCCCGAGCCCGACTCCGTACCCCGCTGCACCGTCGTCGGCGGCCCCCGCGACGCACGTCCCGCAGCCACCGGCACCGGAGTCGGCGGCCCCTGAGCCGGAAGCCCGTGAGTCGGCGGCCCCCGAGCCGGCGGCCCCGGACCTCCCGCCGGCACCGGTGGCGTCGGACGCCCCCGAGGTCTCGGCGTCCGACGAGGCGGTGGGAGTTCTCGCCGCGGTCGCTCCCGACGCTGTCACCTCCGAGGCCGACGTGCCCGAGGCCGTCGTGCCCGAGGCCGTCGTGCCCGAGGTGGCGGCGGAGGGGGGCGCGCCGGAGCCCGGTCCATACCTGCCCGAGCCCGCGGCCGGGCTGGCCCCGATGCCTGAGGCTGTCGTGCCGGAGGCTGTCGTCCCCGTGGCTGCGGTCCCGGAGGCGGTCGAGTCCGAGGCCGACGTCGCGGCGGTTCCGCTGGCGGAGTCCGTGCCGGAGCCGGGGCCGTACCTGCCCGAGCCCGGGTCCGAGACCGCCGCTGCGCCCGAGCCCGAGGCGAGCGCCGTCGAGGTGCCGGTGGCGGAGTCCGTGCCGGAGCCCGGTCCGTACCTGCCCGAGCCTGCCGAGGCGCTGGTCGCTGCGGCCGGCCCCGAGATCGTCGGTCCCGAGGCGAGCGCCATCGAGGTGCCGGTGGCGGAGTTCGTACCGGCGCCCGGCCCGTACCTGCCCGAGCCCGTGTCCGAGACCGCCCCCGCACCCGAGCCCGAGGTGGGCACCATCGAGGCGCCGGTGGCGGAGGTCGTGCCGGAGCCCGGTCCGTACCTGCCCGAGCCTGCTGAGGCGCTGGTCGCTGCGGCCGGCCCCGAGATCGTCGTTCCCGAGGCGGTCGGGTCGGACGTGCCGGTGGCGGAGTCCGTGCCGGAGCCCGGTCCGTACCTGCCCGAGCCTGCCGAGGCGCTGGTCGCTGCGGCCGACCCCGAGATCGTCGTTCCCGAGGCGGTCGGGTCGGACGTGCCGGTGGCGGAGTCCGTGCCGCAGCCCGGTCCGTACCTGCCCGAGCCCGCGGACGAGCCGGCCGCGGGGCCTGAGGCGGTCGTGGCTGAGGCTGTCGACCCGGTGGCTGCGGTCGCCGAGCCGGCCGCCGAGGAGGTCGTGTCCGGGCCGGCCGTGCCGGACGTGCCGGTGACGGCGAGCGTGCCCGAGCCGGGCCTCTACCTGCCCGAGCCCGCCGCCGAGCCGGTCGCTGCCGCCGAGTCCGTGACCGTGGCCCCCGAGGCTGTCGTGCCTGAGGTCGTCGTCCCTGCGGTTGCGGTCGCCGAGCCGGTCGTGGCCGAGGAGGTCGTGTCCGAGGCGGTCGTGTCGGAGACGCCGGTGACGGTGAGCGTGCCGGAGCCCGGTCCGTACCTGCCCGAGACCCAGGCCGTCGCCCCCGAGGTCGTCGCGCCTGTGGCTGTCGTCCCTGTGGCTGCGGTCCCGGAGCCGGTCGTGGCCGAGGCCGTCGTCGCGGAGGTGCCGCCGCCGGCGAGCGTGCCGGAGCCGGGTCCGTACCTGCCCGAGCCCGCCGCTGAGCTCGTGCCCGCGGCCGGGCCCGAGGCTGTCGAGCCCGAGGAGCTCGCCGTCGACGTGCCGGTGGCGGAGCTCGTGCCGGAGCACGGTCCGTACCTGCCCGAGCCCGACGCAGAGCCGGTCGCTGCGGCCGACCCCGAGATCGTCGTCCCCGACGCCGTCGTCGCGGAGGTGCCGGCGCCGGTGAGCGTGCCGGAGCCGGGCCCCTACCTGCCCGAGCCCGCCGCCGAGCTCGTCCCCGCGGCCGGGCCCGGGACCGTTGTGCCCGAGGCGGTCGTGCCCGAGCCTGTCGCGCCTGCGGCTGCGGTCGAGGTCGCCGAGCCGGTCGCAGCGGAGGCCGTCGTCGCGGAGGTGCCGGTGAGCATGCCGGCGCCGGGTCCGTACCCGCCCGCGCCCGACGCTGAGGAGGTCGTGTCCGAGGCGGCCGTCGCCGAGGCCGTCGTCGCGGACGTGCCGGTGCCGGTGAGCGTGCCCGAGCCGGGCCCCTACCTGCCCGAGCCCGCCGCCGAGCTCGTCCCCGCGGCCGGGCCCGAGGCTGTCGAGCCCGAGGAGCTCGCCGTCGACGTGCCGGTGGCGGAGCTCGTGCCGGAGCACGGTCCGTACCTGCCCGAGCCCGACGTGGAGCCGGTCGCTGCGGCCGACCCCGAGATCGTCGTCCCCGACGCCGTCGTTGCGGCCGCTGCCGTCCCCGAGCCGGTCGTGGCCGAGGCCGTCGTCGCGGAGGTGCCGGTGGCGGTGGGCGTGCCGGAGCCGGGGCCGTACCTGCCCGAGCCCGCCGCCGAGCCGGTCGCTGCGGCCGAGCGGGCACCCGACCCGATCCCCGTGCAGCAGAGCGCCCCCGCGATGCCCGAGCCGTCGGCAGAGCCGGCGTTCGCGTCGTGGCCCGGGTCCGACCCCGGGGCCGCGGCGAGCGTGCCCGCGCCGGCCGTCGCCGCCGCGAGCGCCCCGGCGAGCGTGGCCGCTCCGGTCGCGACGGTGGCCGCCGGCATGCCGGTCGCGGCCGCCGCCGCGTCGACCCTGCTCGTCCCCGACCCCGCCGGCGCGACCGGGACGCTGCTGGCCGAGCCGCCGACCCCGGCCGCACCGACCCCGGCCGCGCCGGTGCCCCCCGCCCCCGCGGAGGCCGGGTACCAACCGGGCGCCGTGAACCGGTTCGGCACGCCGATCGACCTGCCCGCCGTCCCCACCGGGCCCTACGCCGCTCCCGGGATCGCCGGGGCCGCCGTGGCGGCGCCGGGTCCGGTGAGCCCCTGGGACTCCGTCGCACCGGGTCCGATGTCGCCCCACGTCGCAGGGGACGCGCACCCCGCCCCGGGCCGGATCCCCGGCGGCGTGACCGCCGCCGGCGTCATCGGCATCGTGGAGGGCGCGATCACGCTGGTCGTCGGCGTCCTCGCCGTGCTGGCCTACCTCTCGCTCGCCCACGACCTCGACACCCTCAACCGGGCGATCGCGAGCGGCGACGGCACCCTCACGGTCTCGGTCTCCTCGCTCGTGCTCGTGGGGGCCCTCGTGCTGCTCGCGGACGGCGCGGTCTACCTCGCCTGCGGGGTCGCCGCGGTGCGCGGACGGCGCTGGGGCGCGTGGGTGCTGCTCGTCCTGAGCGGGCTCAACCTGCTCTGGTCGGTCGGCACGCTGCTCACGGGCAACGGCTCGCTCATCTCGTTCGTGGTCACGCTCGCGCTCTCCGGCTCGGTCGTCGCGCTGCTGCTGCGCGGCGACGCGCGGTCCTGGCTGCTCTCGGCCTGATCCGGCAGCCGCGCCGGCGCGCCCGGCACACCCGGCGCAGGTGGTCGCTCCCGGCCGCCGTCCGGGACGGCGCCGACGGCCCGCGGACGGCCCGGGCCCTCGGGGCGCGAAACGGGCTCGCCCCCGCACGGCACAATGGCGCCCGTGGAGCAGGTCGCGTTCGACGCCGAGCAGTGGGAGGCCGTGCGCGCGCGGCTTCGTCCCGACCCCCAGACGGGCCTCGTCGCGGCGGTGGCCCAGCAGTGGGACACCGGCGAGGTGCTCATGCTGGCCTGGATGGACGCCGAGGCGCTGCGCCGCACCCTCACCACCGGCCGCGCGACGTACTGGTCGCGCTCGCGGCAGGAGTACTGGGTGAAGGGCGACACCTCCGGCCACGCCCAGCACGTGCGCTCCGTGCGCCTCGACTGCGACGGCGACGCCGTCCTGCTCGCGGTCGACCAGGTGGGCGCCGCCTGCCACACGGGCGAGCGCACCTGCTTCGACGCCGACCTCCTGCTCGACCTCGCCGGGAGCAGCTCGTGACCGCCACCGCCGAGCCCTACGCCGCCACGTTCGCCGGGTCGGCCTCGCCCGACCTCGACACCTTCCGGGTCCTCGCCCGCGACCGCCGGGTGATCCCAGTGGTGCGCCGGCTGCTCGCCGACGGCGAGACCCCCACGGGCCTCTACCGCAAGCTCGCGGGGGAGCGCGCCGGCACGTTCCTGCTCGAGTCCGCCGAGCACGGGCGCTCGTGGTCGCGCTACTCGTTCGTCGGCGTGCGCTGCGCCGCGATGCTCACCGAGACCGGCGGCGAGGCCCGCTGGTACGGCAACGCCCCGGTCGGGCTGCCCACCACGGGCGACCCCGTGCAGGCCCTGCGCGACACCATCGCGGCCCTGCACACCGAGCGCCTGCCCGGGCTGCCGCCGCTCACCGGCGGGATGGTCGGCTACCTCTCCTACGACGTCGTGCGGCGCTGGGAGCGGCTGCCCGACGCCAACCCGGACGAGCTCGGCGTGCCGGAGCTCGCGATGCTGCTCGCCACCGACCTCGCCGTGCTCGACCACCACGACGGGTCGGTCCTGCTCATCGCCAACGCGATCAACTACGACGCCACCGACGAGCGCGTCGACGAGGCGTGGCACGACGCCGTCGCCCGGCTCGACGCGATGCAGGCCGACCTCGCCCGCAGCTCCGCGGCGTCGGCGTCCACCTACGACACCACGGCGACCGTGGAGGTGTCGGCGCGGTCGACGCCCGAGGACTTCCAGGCCGGGGTCGAGGCGTGCAAGGAGCACATCCGCGCGGGCGACGCCTTCCAGATCGTGCTGTCGCAGCGCTTCTCCGCGCCGTGCCCGGCGTCGTCGCTGGACGTCTACCGGGTGCTGCGCGTGACCAACCCCAGCCCCTACATGTACCTGCTCCGCGTGCCCGTGCGAACGGCCGACGGGTCGCTGTCCGACGAGGTCGCCTTCGACGTCGTCGGGTCCTCGCCCGAGGCGCTGGTGAAGGTCGAGGAGGGGCGCGCGCTGCTGCACCCCATCGCCGGCTCGCGCCCCCGGGGCGCAACCCCGGAGGCCGACAACGCACTCGCCGACGAGCTGCTCGCCGACGAGAAGGAGCGCGCCGAGCACCTCATGCTCGTCGACCTCGGCCGCAACGACCTCGGCCGGGTGTGCGCGCCGGGCACGGTCGAGGTGATCGACTTCATGTCGGTCGAGCGCTACAGCCACATCATGCACATCGTCTCGACGGTGGTCGGCCGGGTCGCCCCCGGCCGCACGGCGTACGACGTGCTCGCGGCGACCTTCCCGGCGGGCACGCTCTCGGGCGCGCCCAAGCCGCGCGCGATGGAGATCATCGACGACCTCGAGCCGGTGCGCCGCGGCATCTACGGCGGCGCCATCGGCTACCTCGACTTCGCCGGCGACCTCGACACCGCCATCGCGATCCGCACCGCGGTGGTCAAGGACGGCGTCGCGTACGTGCAGGCCGGGGCCGGCCTCGTGGCCGACTCCGTCCCGGAGACCGAGCACGTCGAGTGCGTGAACAAGGCCGCGGCGGTGCTGCGCGCCGTCGCCATGGCCTCGACGATGCGGACGGCGGGCGCGTGACCCAGCCGGACGCCGCTGGCTCCGCCACGACCGGGCCTGCACCGGGCCGCGACCGCAGCTACGCCCTCGCGCTGGTGCTGCTCGCGGTCGGCGCCGGCGCACTGCTGCTCTCGGCCGGACGGGTGTGGGCCAGCGCCGCCGTCGGCGGGGCCGGTCTGCCCACCCTCGCCGTCGCGGTGACCGGATCCGACGTCGCGCCGGCCCTCTCGGCGCTCGCTGTGCTGGCGCTGGCCGGGGTGGCGGGCCTGGTCGCCACGCGCTCGCGCGGCCGCGTCGTCGTCGGCGCGCTGCTGGTGCTCGCCGGTGCCGGAACGGCGTGGATCGCGGTGCAGTTCGCGCTCACGGCCTCGGGCGCCACCGGCGCCGGGGCGACGATCGCGCAGGTGGTGGCCGAGCGCACCGGCTCGCCCGCCGGCGCGGTCGTGGTCGGCTCGCTGTGGTGGCTGGTCGCGCTGCTCGGAGGCGTGCTGGTCGCCGCCGCCGGGGTGCTGGCCCTGCTGCGCGGCGGCGGCTGGCCGCAGATGGGCCGGCGCTACGAGCGCGACGGCGCGCAGCCGGCCGCGCCCGGGCCGCGGGCCGCGCGACCGGAGTCGGCCTGGGACCAGCTCGACCGCGGGGTCGACCCCACCCTGGACGCCGACACCGACGCCGACGCCGACCCCGACGCGGACACCGACACCGCGCCGCGCTCCGCACCCGCGGACGCTCCCGCGAACGCGCCCGTCGACGAGGCCGCCGCCGGCGCGGGCCACCCGTCGGCCGAGGCACCCGGCACGGGCGACGGCGGGCCGGCGGGGACCGACGCCGCCGCGACGGCGCGGCCCGGCCCCGCGCCGCGGACCGGGTCTGACATGATGGCGCCGACGACCGTCGAGGAGGGACCACGATGACCGCCGAGCACGAGGACCACGGCAACACCCCCGCTGCGTGGACCGCCGTCACGATCATCATGATCGCGTTCGTCATCGGCGCCATCGCCGTCCTCACGGACAACTGGACCCTGTTCTGGATCGGCGCCGTCGGTCTCGCCGTGGTCGGCGCGGTCGTCGGCAAGGTCATGTCGATGGCGGGCCTGGGCAAGCAGGCCGAGAGCGCCGAGCACTGACCCGCGCGCCGCACCCGGCGCCGCACACCGCCGCGCCGCACCGCGCGGTCGCACCCGCCTCGTCCCGACCCGGCGGCCACGGCACGCCGGCCGCGACCGGCCTCCCACCGTCCCGTCGTCCCGTGACCCGGTCCTGACACGACTCGTACACGCGCTGAGCGGTCCCGTGACCCGGCTCTGACACGCTGGGACGCGTGAGCACCCCGGGGTCCGAGCGCGGCCTCGTCCTGGTCGTGGAGGACGAGGCCTCCATCGCCGACCTGCTCCGGATGTACCTCGCGCGCGAGGGCTACGGCGTCCACGTCGAGCGCGACGGCCGGGCCGGCCTGGCCGCCGCCCGGTCGCTGGCCCCGGTGGCGGTCGTGCTCGACGTCGGGCTGCCCGAGCTCGACGGCACCGAGGTGTGCCGCGCGCTGCGGGCCGAGGGCGACTGGGTGCCGGTGCTGTTCTGCACGGCGCGCGACGACGAGATCGACCGCGTGCTCGGCCTCGAGCTCGGCGCCGACGACTACATCACCAAGCCGTTCTCGCCGCGCGAGGTGGTGGCGCGGGTGAAGTCGGTGCTGCGCCGCGCCGACGGGCCGGCCACGGCCTCGGCGCCGCTCGCCGTCGGCGAGGTCACCGTCGACCGCGGCACCCGGCGGGTCGCCGTGGCGGGCCGCGACGTCGAGCTGACCGCCACCGAGTTCGACCTGCTCGCGCACCTCATGCGGTCGCCGGGGCGGGTGTTCACCCGCGAGCAGCTGCTCAGCGAGGTGTGGGGCTACGCCGCCGTGGTGGGCACGCGCACCGTCGACGTCCACGTCGCCCAGGTGCGCGCGAAGCTCGGCGCGGCCAGCCCGATCCGCACCGTGCGCGGCGTGGGCTACAGCGCCGACCCGCGCGGCGGGGCGTGAGCCGGTGAGCGTCCCGCCGTCCCCGGCGGCCGGGTACGCCGTGCCCGCGCCCCCGCCCGCCGCGGCCCCGCGCCGGCGGCCGAGCCTCACCCGCCAGTTCGCCCTCACCACCTCGCTGGTCGCGGTGGTGGCGGTCGTGGTCGCGGCACTGGTGTCGATCCCGCTGGTGTCGCGCGCGAGCGAGGCGCAGGCCCGCGACACCCTGGCCCGCGAGGCCGACCTCGTGGTCGATGTCGTGGCGCGCGCCGAGAACGACCCGGTAGGCTCCGGACTGGCCCGGTGGCGCGCGGCGCTCGTGGCTCAGGGCATCACCGTGCAGGTGGTCCGCCCGCGCCGTCCGCCGCAGCCGCCGGTGACGGCGGCGGACGTCGCCGTCACGGCGGCGGGCGGCAGCGTCAGCGACGTGCGGGGCGGCGACGGCGGCACCGTCTACGTCGAGGGCCGCCAGGTCAGCTCCGGGGTGTCGGTCTTCCTCGTGCAGGACGCCGCGGTGGCCGGCTCGCAGGCCGGGCTGGCGCTGCGCCGCCTCGCCCTCGCCCTGCTCGCGGGTCTCGTCGTCGCGGCGCTGCTCGGCTACGTGGTGGCCCGTCGTGTGGTCCGGCCGCTGCGCGACGCGGCGGAGGCCGCGCACCGGCTCGCCGACGGCGCGCGCGACGTCGCCCTCGTGCCGGACGGTCCCGCCGAGGTCGCGTCGGTGGGGGAGTCGATCAACCGGCTCTCCGGGGCGCTGGCCTCCAGCGAGAGCCGCCAGCGCGACTTCCTGCTCTCCGTGTCGCACGAGCTGCGCACACCGCTGACGGGCATCAAGGGATACGCCGAGGCCCTCGCCGACGGCGTCGTGGCGCCCGGCGAGGTGCCGCGCACCGGTGCCACCCTGCTGCGCGAGTCCGAGCGCCTCGACCGGCTCGTGGCCGACCTGCTCGATCTCGCCCGCCTCGGGGCGGCCGACCTGCGCCTCTCACCGGTGGACGTCGACCTCGCCGCGCTGGGCGCCGACGCCGCCGCCGTGTGGTCGGCCCGTTGCGAGCGCGAGGGCGTGGTGTTCGTGCCGGAGCTGCCCGCGACACCGCTGGTGGTGCGCACGGACCCGCTGCGCGTGCGCCAGATCGTCGACAACCTGGCCGAGAACGCGCTGCGCGTCACGCCGTCCGGGCGCCCGCTCGTGCTGTCCGTGCGCCCGGAGACGTGGGGCGCCGCGGTCGAGGTGCGCGACGGCGGCCCCGGCCTCACCCCGGACGACGTCGCGGTCGCGTTCGAGCCGGCCGCGCTCTTCGAGCGCTACCACGGCGTCCGCCAGGTCGGCACCGGCGTCGGGCTGGCGCTGGTGGGGCGGCTGGCAGCACGGCTCGGCGGCCGGGCCTACGCCGGCAACGCACCCGAGGGCGGCGCGCGGATCGGTGTCGCGCTGCCGCACGCCCCCGCCGGCGCCTACCCTTCCTGACATGAGCCCGCGCACCCGGCGCCTGGCCGGCCCGCTCCTGGTCGGCGGCGCGGTGCTGCTGGGCACGGCCTACGTGGGCCTGGTCGACCCGAACCAGCCCGGCCACTACCCGCTGTGCCCCACCAAGGCGCTCACCGGGCTCGACTGCCCGTTCTGCGGCGGGCTGCGCAGCGTGCACGCGCTGGCGCACGGCGACGTGGCCGGCGCCCTCTCGCACAACGCGCTCGTGGTGCTGCTCGCCGTGCCGGCGCTGGTGCTCTGGGTGCGGTGGCTGCGCCGGGCCTGGACCGGCGAGCCCCCCCGACCGGTGTCCGCGCGGCTGAGCCCCGCCGCGAGCAGGGCCCTGCTCTGGACCGCCACGGCGGTGGTGCTGGCCTTCACCGTCGCGCGCAACATCGACGCCGTGCCCGCGCTGGCCTGGCTGGGCTCGGCCACGGTCTAGGACGACGACGTCGGCCCGGTCGCGGGCCGCACCTCGCGCGCCCCCGGCGAAACCGGGTCGACCCCGACGGCTAGCCTCGTCGCATGACGGTGCTCGACGACATCCTGGACGGCGTCCGCGCCGACCTCGCCGAGCGTCAGGCGCGGACCACCCTCGACGAGCTCAAGGAGCTGGCCGCGGCCCGCCCGCCGGCCCTCGACGCCGAGGCCGTGCTGCGCGGCGACGGCGTCTCGGTCATCGCGGAGGTCAAGCGCTCCAGCCCGAGCAAGGGCGCGCTGGCGGCGATCGCCGACCCGGCCGCGCTGGCCCTCGACTACCAGGCCGGCGGCGCCCACGTGATCAGCGTGCTCACCGAGGGGCGGCGCTTCGGCGGGTCGCTCGACGACCTCGCGGCCGTGCGGGCCGCGGTCGACGTCCCCGTGCTGCGCAAGGACTTCATCGTCAGCAGCTACCAGCTGTGGGAGGCGCGGGCCCACGGCGCCGACGTCGCGCTGCTCATCGTCGCCGCCCTCGAGCAGGAGGCGCTGGTGTCGCTCGTGGAGCGCGCCCGCAGCCTCGGGCTCACCCCGCTCGTCGAGGTGCACGACACCGAGGAGGTGGCCCGCGCGCTCGACGCCGGCGCCACCGTGGTGGGCGTCAACGTCCGCAACCTCAAGACCCTCGAGGTCGACCGCGAGACCTTCGCCCGGGTCGCTCCGTCGATCCCGTCGTCGTGCGTGCGCATCGCCGAGTCCGGCGTCCGCGGCCCCCACGACCTGCTCGCCTACGCCCACGCGGGTGCGGACGCCGTGCTGGTGGGGGAGAGTCTCGTCACCGGGGGCGACCCGCGCACCGCGGTGCACGACCTCGTCACCGCCGGCGCGCACCCCGCGGTGAAGAACGCCCGAGGCTGACGGAGGCCCCATGACCACCACGCACAGCGACCCGGACTCCGCCGCTGCGCAGGTCCCCGACCCCGCCGGCCACTTCGGCCGCTACGGCGGACGGTTCGTGCCCGAGGCGCTCATCGTCGCCCTCGACGAGCTCGACGCCGCCTTCCGCGCCGCGCAGGCCGACCCGGCGTTCCACGCGGAGCTCGCCGGGCTGCTCGCGTCGTACACGGGCCGCCCGAGCCCGCTCACGGACTGCCCGCGCTTCGGCGCGCACGCCGGCGGGGCGCGCGTCCTGCTCAAGCGCGAGGACCTCAACCACACCGGGTCGCACAAGATCAACAACGTGCTCGGCCAGGCGCTGCTCACCGTCCGCATGGGCAAGAAGCGGGTCATCGCCGAGACCGGTGCGGGGCAGCACGGCGTCGCCACGGCCACCGCGGCCGCGCTGATGGGCCTCGAGTGCGTGGTCTACATGGGCGAGGAGGACACCCGGCGCCAGGCGCTCAACGTCGCGCGCATGCGCCTGCTCGGGGCCGAGGTCGTGCCCGTGCGGGCCGGCAGCCGCACCCTCAAGGACGCCATGAACGAGGCCATGCGCGACTGGGTCACCAACGTCGAGGACACCCACTACCTCATCGGCACGGTCGCCGGCCCGGCGCCGTTCCCGGAGATGGTGCGCGAGTTCCAGAAGGTGATCGGCGTCGAGGCCCGGGCCCAGGTGCTCGAGCTCGTCGGCCGGCTGCCCGACGCCGTCACCGCCTGCGTCGGCGGCGGCTCCAACGCGATCGGCATCTTCTCGGGGTTCGTCGACGACCCGGGCGTGGCGCTGCACGGCTACGAGGCGGGCGGCGAGGGGGTCGAGACCGGGCGGCACGCCGCCACGATCACCGGCGGCTCCGTGGGCGTGCTGCACGGCACCCGCTCGTACGTCCTCCAGGACGACGACGGGCAGACGATCGAGTCGCACTCGATCAGCGCCGGGCTCGACTACCCGGGCGTGGGGCCCGAGCACGCCTGGCTGGCCGACACGGGCCGGGCGCACTACTCCGCGGTGACCGACACCGAGGCGATGGACGCGTTCCGCCTGCTGTGCCTCACCGAGGGGATCATCCCGGCCATCGAGACGGCGCACGCGCTCGCCGGCACCCTGCGGCTGGGCCGCGAGCTCGGGCCCGACGCGGTCATCGTCGTGAACTGCTCGGGCCGCGGCGACAAGGACGTCGAGACCGCGAGCCGGTGGTTCGGCCTGCTCGAGGGCGAGCGCGCACCGGAGGGGCGGGCGTGAGCCGCCTGCACGAGACCTTCGCCGCGGCGAGGGCCGAGAACCGTGCCGCGCTCGTCGGCTACCTGCCCGCCGGCTTCCCCGACGTCGACGGCGCGATCGACGCCATCCGGGTGATGGTCGAGAACGGCGTCGACATCGTGGAGATCGGGCTGCCCTACAGCGACCCGCTGATGGACGGGCCCACGATCCAGGCGGCGGCCGAGGCCGCCCTGCGGGGCGGCGTCACCACCTCGCTCGTGCTCAAGACCGTCGAGGCGGTCGCGGCCACGGGCGCGCCCACCCTCGTGATGACCTACTGGAGCCCGGTCGAGCGCTACGGCGTCGAGCGCTTCGCGACCGACCTCGCGGCAGCCGGCGGCGTCGGCGTCATCACCCCGGACCTCACCCCCGAGGAGGCCGGGCCGTGGATCGCCGCCACGGACGCCGCGGGCCTCGACCGCGTGTTCCTGGTCGCGCCGAGCTCCACCGAGGAGCGGATCGGCGTGGTCTGCGGGATCACCACGGGGTTCGTCTACGCCGCGAGCCTCATGGGCGTCACCGGCGTCGCGTCCGTGTCGGCCGCGGCGCCGGCCCTCGTGGCCCGCACCCGGCCGCACACGTCGCTGCCGGTGGCCGTGGGCCTCGGCGTGACCACCGCCGAGCAGGCCGCCGACGTCGCCGCCTACGCCGACGGGGTGATCGTGGGCTCGGCGTTCGTGCGCCGCCTGCTCGACGCGCCCACGCGGGCCGAGGGGATCGCCTCCGTGGGCCGCCTGGCGGCCGAGCTCGCGCAGGGCGTGCGCCGCCGCTGACCGGTCCGGCAGCCCGTCCGGGGCGCCCGGAGGTGGCCGGGACGGCGGCCGCCGCCGTCGCACGGCACCGCTGGGGGAGCGCCACGGGGAACTCCGGCGGCCGCCGGGCCGTCCGACACGGGGACGCAGCACGGGGCCCCGGGGCACGGGGGGACGGGACTGGTGAGGGATGATCGGGCACGTGAGTCCTGACGTCCGTGCCTGGATCGGCACCGCCCTGCGCCTCGTCCTGGCCGGGATCCTGTTCTGGTCCGGGCTGGCCAAGCTGCTCGAGTCCAACGACGCGCGCCGCGAGGCGATCCTCGCCTACCGCGTGTTCCCGGCGTCGTGGGTCGACTTCCTCGGCTGGGCGCTGCCCGGCGTCGAGGTGCTGCTCGCCGTGCTGCTCCTCGTCGGGCTGTTCACCCGCTGGGCCGCACTGGGCACCGCCCTGCTGATGCTCGGGTTCATCCTCGGCATCTCCAGCGTGTGGATCCGCGGCTACTCGATCGACTGCGGCTGCTTCGGCGGCGGCGGCGACGTGAGCGAGGAGGGCAAGGTCTGGCGCTACACCTCCGAGCTGCTGCGCGACTTCCTGTTCATGGGGATGGCCGTGTGGCTTGTGGCGTGGCCCCGCACCAAGCTCTCGCTCGACGGCGAGCCGTTCGACCCGGACGCCTACGACGACGACCTGACCGATGACCCCTCCGCGCTCGAGGAGCCGACCCGATGAGCCCCGCCCCCAAGGAGAGCAAGCGCACGACCAAGGAGAAGGCCGCCGCGGCGCGCGCCGCGGCCGAGGCCGAGCAGCGCCGCCGCGACCGGCGCGTGCGCATCCTCGGCGGCATCGCCGTGGTCGTCGCCGTCGGCCTGATCTTCGGCGCCGTCTACTGGAACAACTCCCAGCAGTCGAGCGCCGGCACCACCAGCGGCACCGTGGCCGACGCCGCCGTGCCCACGGGGGTCCTCACCGGCACCGGCTCCACGCCCTGGGGCGTGCCGTACAACACCGCCGCCGGCAAGCCGACGCTGGCCATCTGGGAGGACTTCCAGTGCCCCAGCTGCGGGCAGTTCGAGCAGACCCACGGCGCGGACGTCGTGAAGATGGCCGACGAGGGCAAGGTCAACCTCGTGTGGCGGCCCACGGCGTTCCTCGACGCCCGGTTCGCCGCCACGAGCCCCAACCCCAACTCCTCGCTGGCCGCGGCCATGGCCTGGGGCTGCGCGATCGACGCCGGCAAGGCGCAGCAGTACCACTCGGTGGTGTTCCACAACCAGCCGGCCAACGAGGGCGACGGCTACTCGCAGGCCCAGCTGCTCGACTTCGGCAAGCAGGCCGGCATCACCGGTGACGCCTACACGACGTTCGAGACCTGCGTGCAGAGCGGCATCTACCGCGACTGGGTCAACAACTCCTACCAGGCGTTCCAGGACGACGGCGTCCCCGGCACCCCCACCGCGTACCTCAACGGCACCGAGGTGCCGTCGGCGACGCTCAACGACATGACCGCGCTGGCCAAGCTCATCGCCGACAACTCGTGAACCTGCTCGCCTCGATCCCCAGCCCGCCGGAGGGCGTCTGGTACCTCGGGCCGCTGCCCGTGCGCGCCTACGCGCTGTGCATCCTCGCCGGGATCGTCGTCGCGGTCTGGATCGGCAACCGCCGCTGGGTGGCCCGCGGCGGTCGCCCCGGGCTGGTCACCGACGTCTCGGTGTGGGCGGTGCCGTTCGGGATCATCGGCGGCCGGCTCTACCACCTCGTCACGGACTGGCAGATCTACCTCGGCGAGGGCGGCAAGGGCTGGCTGGCCATGTTCCGCATCTGGGACGGCGGCCTCGGCATCTGGGGCGCCGTCCTGCTCGGCGGCGTGGGCGCGTGGATCGGCGTGCGCCGTCGCGGGATCCCGCTGCCGCCCTTCGCGGACGCGATCGCCCCGGGCATCGTCATCGCCCAGGCGATGGGCCGGTTCGGCAACTACTTCAACCAGGAGCTGTTCGGGCGGCCCACGGACCTGCCGTGGGGCCTGGAGATCGACCTGGCGCACCGCCCGCCGGGCTACGAGCAGTTCGCCACCTACCACCCGACCTTCCTCTACGAGTCCCTGTGGTGCCTCGGCGTGGCCGCCGTCGTCGTGTGGGCCGACCGCCGCTACCGCATGGGCCACGGCCGGGTCTTCGCGCTCTACGTGATGCTCTACTCGATCGGGCGCGCGTGGATCGAGTCGCTGCGCATCGACGAGGCGCACCACTTCTTCGGCATCCGGCTCAACGTGTTCACCGCCCTCGTGGTGGCGCTCGGGGCGCTGGTCTACCTCGTGGTGTCCCGGCGGATGCGGCCCGGTCGCGAGACCCCGGCCGAGCTCGACCCCCGGTACGCCGCCGGGACGGGCACCGGCGACGGCCTCGAGGGAGCGCCCGCAGGGGGCGCCGACGCGACGGAGGACCCCGACCCGGACGACCGCGCCGAACCCGCCGACCCCGATGGCCCTCGCGACGGCGTGGAGGCGGCCGCCGCGGCGACCCGTGCGGAGCGCACCGCGCCCGGGCCGGGCGGCTCGGCCCCGGACGCCGAGGACGCCGCCGGACGGTAGCGTCCTCCTGTGAGCGGTAACCCACCCCCCGCCGACCACCACCGCGACGTCACCGGCGGCTGGCTGCGGCCAGCCGTCTTCGGCGCCATGGACGGGCTGGTCTCCAACTTCGCCCTGATGGCCGGCGTCGCCGGAGGCACGGCGGCCGCCGACGCCGGCGGACGCACGGCCGTCGTGCTCGCAGGCCTGGCGGGCCTGGCCGCCGGCGCCTTCTCCATGGCCGCCGGCGAGTACACCTCGGTGGCCTCCCAGGCCGAGCTGGCCGAGCAGGAGTTCGAGAACGAGCGGCTCGAGCTGCGCCGCAACGCCGAGGGCGAGGCCAAGGAGCTCGCCCAGATCTGGGTGAGCCGCGGCGTCGACCAGGACCTCGCGGAGCGGATGGCCGAGCAGCTCGGCCGCAACCCCGACGCCGCCCTGGAGGTGCACGCCCGCGAGGAGCTCGGGATGGCCCCCGGCGAGCTGCCCAACCCGTGGCTGGCGGCCGGCTCGTCCTTCCTGGCCTTCGCGGTCGGGGCCCTGGTGCCGCTCGTGCCCTACCTGTTCGGCGCCCAGAGCCTGGTGGCCTCGGCGGTGCTGTCGGTGATCGGGCTCTTCCTGGCCGGCGTCCTGGTCTCGCAGGTCACGGCCCGGTCGTGGCTGTTCTCGGGCACCCGCCAGCTCATCGTCGGCGTCCTCGCCGCGGTGGTCACCTACGGCGTCGGCCACGTGGTGGGCTCCACCCTGGGCTGAGACGCTCCTGCGACACGGACGGGGCCCGCCCGGTGTGATCCGGGGGAGCGCGTCGGTTACGCTCCACGCCAGCAGTGCGGCCAATGTCGTCCCCTGCCCGACCACCGGCCCGAGCGGCCGACGCCAGTCGAGCGAGACGACGGGAGGGCCCATGCGGTCCGCAGCTCCCGCCCCCCAGGGCCTCTACCACCCCGAGCACGAGCACGACGCCTGCGGCGTCGCCTTCGTCGCCCGGCTGTCCGGCGAGCCGTCGCACGAGATCGTGCGGCAGGCCATCACGGCCCTGGAGAACCTCGAGCACCGCGGCGCCTCGGGCTCGGAGCCGGACTCCGGCGACGGCGCCGGCATCCTCACCCAGGTCCCGCACGAGTTCCTGCGCGAGACCTTCGCCGAGCTCGGCGTCGAGCTGCCCGGCCCGGGCGCCTACGCCGTCGGCATCGCGTTCCTCCCCGTGGAGGACGCCGAGGCCGCGGCCGAGGTGGCCCGGATCGAGGAGCTCGCGGAGGAGGAGGGGCTCGCCGTCGTCGCCTGGCGCGACCTGCCCACCGACGCCACCGGGGTCGGCGCCACGGCCGCCTCGGTCATGCCACGCTTCCGCCAGCTGGTCGTGACCGCACGCGCCGGCCGTGTCGTCGGGCTCGCGCTGGAGCGGATGGCGTTCTGCCTGCGCAAGCGGGCCGAGCACGAGACCGACGTCTACTTCCCGTCGCTGTCGGCCCGCACCATCGTCTACAAGGGCATGCTCACGACCGGGCAGCTCGCCACCTTCTTCCCGGACCTGCTCGACCCGCGCTACGCCTCGGCGCTCGCGCTCATCCACTCGCGGTTCTCCACCAACACGTTCCCGAGCTGGCCGCTGGCGCACCCCTACCGCCTCATCGCGCACAACGGCGAGATCAACACCGTCAAGGGGAACCGCAACTGGATGCGCGCCCGCGAGGCGCGGCTGGCCAGCGACCTCATCCCCGGCGACATCTCGCGGCTGTTCCCGATCTGCACCCCGGGCGGGAGCGACTCGGCGTCCTTCGACGAGGTGCTCGAGCTGCTCCACCTCGCCGGGCGCAGCCTGCCCCACGCGGTGCTCATGATGATCCCGGAGGCGTGGCAGAACCACACCGAGATGGACCCCGCCCGTCGGGCGTTCTACGAGTTCCACGCCACGCTCACCGAGCCGTGGGACGGCCCGGCCGACGTCGCCTTCACCGACGGCACCGTCATCGGCGCCGTGCTCGACCGCAACGGGCTGCGCCCGGGCCGCTACTGGGTCACCGACGACGGGCTCGTCGTGCTGGCCTCCGAGGCCGGCGTGCTCGACATCGCGCCGGAGCACGTCGTGCGCAAGGGCCGGCTCCAGCCGGGCCACATGTTCCTCGTGGACACCGAGAAGCACCGCATCGTCGAGGACGACGAGATCAAGGCCGAGCTCGCCTCGGAGGCGCCCTACGACGAGTGGCTGCACGCCGGCGTGATGCACCTCGACTCGCTGCCCGAGCGCGAGCACATCGTGCACACCCACGAGAGCGTGCTGCGCCGTCAGCAGTCCTTCGGCTACACCGAGGAGGAGCTGCGGGTCATCCTCGCGCCGATGGCCCGGTCGGGGGCCGAGGCGATCGGCTCGATGGGCACCGACACGCCCATCGCGGTGCTCAGCCAGCGCCCGCGCCTGCTCTTCGACTACTTCCAGCAGCTGTTCGCCCAGGTGACCAACCCGCCGCTGGACGCGATCCGCGAGGAGCTGGTGACCTCGCTGTCGAGCCACATCGGCCCCGAGCTCAACCTGCTCGACGCGACGCCGTCGCACTGCCGGCAGGTGATCCTGCCGTTCCCGGTGATCGACAACGACGAGCTGGCGAAGATCCTGCACATCAACGCCGACGGCGACCTCCCGGGCTTCGCCGCGACGAAGATCAAGGCCCTCTACGAGGTCGACGGCGGCGGCGCGGCGCTCGAGGCCCGGCTGGACGAGATCTGCACGGAGGTCTCCGCCGCGATCGCCGACGGCAAGCGCTTCGTCGTGATCTCCGACCGCGACTCCGACTCCGACCTCGCGCCGATCCCGTCGCTGCTGGTGACCGCTGCGGTGCACCACCACCTCGTGCGGTCCAAGGAGCGCACCTACGTCTCGCTGGTGGTCGAGGCCGGCGACGTCCGCGAGGTGCACCACGTCGCGCTGCTCATCGGGTACGGCGCCGCGGCGATCAACCCCTACCTCGCGATGGAGACCGTCGAGGACCTCGCGCGTCAGGGCGTCGTCACCGGCATCGCGCCGGAGAAGGCCGTCCGCAACCTGGTCAAGGCGCTCGGCAAGGGCGTGCTCAAGGTCATGAGCAAGATGGGCATCTCGACCGTGGCGTCCTACCGCGGGGCGCAGGTGTTCGAGGCCATCGGGCTCGCGCCCTCCGTGGTCGACCGCTACTTCACCGGCACCACCTCGCGGCTCGGCGGCGTCGGGCTCGACGTCATCGCCGAGGAGGTCGGACGCCGGCACGCCGTGGCCTACCCGCCCACCGGGATCTCGCCGGCGCACCGGCGCCTCGACGTGGGCGGCGAGTACCAGTGGCGCCGCGAGGGCGAGCAGCACCTGTTCGACCCGGAGACGGTGTTCCGGCTCCAGCACGCCACGCGCTCCGGCCGCTACGACATCTTCAAGCAGTACACCGCCCGCGTCGACGAGCAGTCCGAGCGCCTCATGACGCTGCGCGGCCTGTTCCGCTTCAAGGAGGGCGTGCGCGAGCCGGTCCCGATCGAGGAGGTCGAGCCCGCGGCGGACATCGTGCGGCGGTTCTCGACCGGCGCGATGTCCTACGGCTCCATCTCCGGCGAGGCGCACGAGACGCTCGCCATCGCGATGAACCGGCTCGGCGCCAAGTCCAACACCGGCGAGGGCGGCGAGGACCCGGAGCGGTTCGAGCCGCTGCCGGACGGCGACTCCAAGCGGTCGGCGATCAAGCAGGTGGCCTCGGGACGCTTCGGCGTCACCAGCCACTACCTGGTCAACGCCGACGATCTCCAGATCAAGATGGCCCAGGGGGCCAAGCCGGGTGAGGGCGGCCAGCTGCCCGGCCACAAGGTCTACCCGTGGATCGCGAGGACGCGGCACTCCACGCCCGGCGTCGGGCTCATCTCGCCGCCGCCGCACCACGACATCTACTCGATCGAGGACCTCGCCCAGCTCATCCACGACCTGAAGAACGCCAACCCCCAGGCGCGGGTGCACGTCAAGCTCGTGGCCGAGGTCGGGGTGGGCACGGTGGCTGCGGGCGTCGCGAAGGCGCACGCCGACGTCGTGCTCATCTCCGGGCACGACGGCGGCACCGGCGCCTCGCCGCTGACCTCGCTCAAGCACGCCGGCGGTCCCTGGGAGCTCGGGCCCGCGGAGACGCAGCAGACGCTGCTGCTCAACGGGCTGCGCGACCGCGTCGTGGTGCAGACCGACGGTCAGCTCAAGACCGGCCGCGACGTCGTCATCGCCGCCCTGCTCGGCGCCGAGGAGTTCGGCTTCGCGACCGCACCGCTCGTGGTGATGGGCTGCGTGATGATGCGGGTCTGCCACCTCGACACCTGCCCGGTCGGCGTCGCTACCCAGAACCCCGTGCTGCGCGAGCGCTTCAACGGGAAGCCGGAGTTCGTCGAGCAGTTCTTCCTCTTCCTCGCCGAGGAGGTCCGCGAGCACCTCGCCGCGCTCGGCTTCCGCTCGGTGGCCGAGGCGGTCGGGCACGCGGAGCTGCTCGACACGGCGGCGGCCCGGGCGCACTGGAAGGCGGAGGGGCTCGACCTCACCCCGGTCCTGCACGTGCCCGACCTGCCCGAGGGCGCCGCCCGCCGCAACACCACCGGCCAGGACCACGGGCTGGAGAAGGCCCTGGACAACGAGCTGATCGCGCTGGCCGCGGATGCGCTGGAGACCGGTGCGCCCCTGCGGGCGCAGCTCCCGGTCCGCAACGTCAACCGCACCGTCGGGACGATGCTCGGGTCGCAGGTGAGCCGGCGCCACGGCGGCGAGGGCCTACCGGACGGCACCATCGACGTCACGTTCACCGGCTCGGCCGGCCAGTCCTTCGGGGCGTTCCTGCCCCGCGGGATCACCCTGCGGCTCGAGGGCGACAGCAACGACTACGTGGGGAAGGGCCTGTCCGGCGGGCGCATCGTCGTGCGGCCGGACCGCTCGGCCACGTTCGTCGCCGAGGAGAACGTGATCGCCGGCAACGTCATCGCCTACGGTGCGACCGCGGGCGAGCTGTTCCTGCGCGGAGTCGTAGGGGAGCGCTTCTGCGTGCGGAACTCCGGGGCGTCCGCGGTGGTCGAGGGGGTCGGCGACCACGGCTGCGAGTACATGACCGGCGGCGTGGCCGTGGTGCTCGGGCCGATCGGCCGCAACTTCGCGGCGGGCATGTCCGGCGGCGTCGCGTACCTGCTCGACGCGCTGCCGGGCCGGGTCAACCCCGAGATGGTCGACCTCGTGCCCCTCGACGACCAGGACGTCGCGGTGCTGCGCGACCTCGTCGTCCGCCACCAGGAGGAGACCGACAGCGAGGTGGCCGCCGCGCTGCTCGCCGAGGACGACCTCGCCTCCCGGTTCACCAAGGTCATGCCCCGCGACTACGCCCGCGTCCTGGAGGCCCAGGCCGCGGCGGAGCGCGAGGGCCGTGACGTCCAGCTCGCCGTGATGGAGTCGACCCATGGCTGACCCGAAGGGCTTCCTCACCACCGGCCGGGAGACCCCGGTCCGCCGCCCGGTGGACGTGCGCATCCGCGACTGGCGCGAGGTCTACGAGCCGTTCCCCGCCGACCACCTCGAGAAGCAGGCCGGGCGGTGCATGGACTGCGGCATCCCCTTCTGCCACAACGGGTGCCCGCTGGGGAACATCATCCCCGAGTGGAACGATCTGGTGTGGCGCGGCGACTGGCGAGGTGCCAGCGAGCGGCTGCACGCGACAAACAACTTCCCGGAGTTCACCGGCCGGCTCTGCCCGGCCCCGTGCGAGACGGCCTGCGTGCTCGGCATCAACGCCGACCCGGTGACCATCAAGCAGGTCGAGGTCGAGATCGTCGACCGCGCCTGGTCGGAAGGCTGGGTCACGCCGCAGCCGGCGCCGCGCCAGTCCGGCAAGACGGTCGCCGTCATCGGGTCCGGCCCGGCCGGTCTGGCCGCGGCCCAGCAGCTGGCCCGGGCCGGGCACACGGTAGCGGTCTTCGAGCGCGCTGACCGCGTCGGCGGGCTGCTGCGCTACGGCATCCCCGAGTTCAAGATGGAGAAGCGCCACCTCGAGCGGCGCATCGCCCAGATGCAGTCGGAGGGCGTCAAGTTCCGCGCCGGCGTCGACGTCGGCACCGACGTCACGGGGTCGGACCTGCGCCGCCGCTACGACGCGGTGGTGGTCGCGGTGGGTGCCACGCAGTGGCGCGACCTTTCGGTCCCCGGGCGCGAGCTCGCCGGCGTGCACCAGGCCATGGAGTACCTGCCCGGCGCCAACCGCGTGCAGGAGGGCGACCTCGACCAGGCGCCCATCGACGTCGCCGGCAAGCACGTCGTCATCATCGGCGGCGGCGACACCGGCGCCGACTGCCTCGGCACCGCGCACCGCCAGGGCGCGCTGTCGGTCACGCAGCTGGAGATCCTGCCGATGCCGCCCGAGCACCGCCCGGCGGCACAGCCCTGGCCCACCTACCCGATGACCTACAAGGTCACCAGCGCCCACGAGGAGGGCGGCGAGCGGGTCTACGCGGTGTCCACCGTGCGGTTCCTCGACGACGGCGCCGGCCATGTGCGGGCGCTCGAGCTGGTCGAGGTCGAGCCGCGCGACGGCCGCTTCGAGCCGGTGCCGGGCACCGAGCGCGAGATCCCGGCCGACGCGGTGTTCCTCGCGATGGGCTTCACCGGCCCGGAGCGGGGCCCGCTGCTCGAGCAGCTCGGCGTCGAGCTCGACGAGCGCGGCAACGTGCGCCGCGACCGCCACTACATGTCCAGCGAGGACGGCGTCTTCGTCGCCGGCGACGCCGGCCGCGGCCAGTCGCTCATCGTCTGGGCGATCGCCGAGGGCCGCTCGGCCGCGGCCGGGGTCGACCGCTGGCTCTCGGGTGCCACGAACCTCCCGGCCCCGATCCCGCCCACCGCCCGCCCGCTCGTCGTGTGAGCGGCCCGCAGGCGACACCCGTCCCACCCCTCACCCCTGCAAGCGCTTCCAGATAGGGTTCCCCCGTGCGCCGCGCCAAGATCGTCTGCACCCTCGGCCCTGCTGTCGCGAGCCAGGAGGGGATCGAGTCCCTCGTCGAGGCGGGCATGGACGTCGCCCGCATGAACCTCTCGCACGGCGCCTACGCCGACCACGAGCGGATCTACGAGTGGGTCCGCCAGGCCGGCGACTCCGCCGGCCGCGGGATCGGCATCCTCGTCGACCTCCAGGGCCCCAAGATCCGCCTCGGCACCTTCGCCTCCGGCCCCGTCGTCCTCGACCGCGGCGCGACGTTCTCGATCACCACCGAGGACGTCGAGGGCGACTCCACCATCTGCTCGACGACCTACTCCGGGCTGCCCGGCGACGTGCACCCCGGCGACTCGATCCTCATCGACGACGGCAAGGTGGCGCTCGAGGCCGTCGAGGTGTCCGAGACCACCGTGGTCACCCGCGTGGTCGAGGGCGGCCGGGTGAGCGACCACAAGGGCATCAACCTGCCGGGGGTCGCGGTCAGCGTGCCGGCGATGTCCGAGAAGGACGTCGCCGACCTGCGCTGGGCGCTGCGCCTCGGCGTGGACATGATCGCGCTGTCGTTCGTGCGCCGGGCCGACGACCTGCTCGACGTCGTGCGGATCATGGACGACGAGGGCGTGCGCCTGCCGGTGCTGGCGAAGATCGAGAAGCCGCAGGCCGTCGAGAACCTCGAGTCGATCATCGACGCCTTCGACGGGATCATGGTCGCCCGAGGCGACCTCGGCGTGGAGCTGCCGCTCGAGCAGGTGCCCCTCGTGCAGAAGCGCGCGATCACGCTGGCGCGCCGCCGGGCCAAGCCCGTCATCGTGGCCACGCAGATGCTCGAGACCATGGTGTCGATGACCCGGCCGACCCGCGCCGAGGCCAGCGACGTCGCCAACGCCGTCCTCGACGGCGCCGACGCGCTCATGCTCTCCGGCGAGACCTCGGTGGGCGCCCACCCCGCGCACGTGGTGAGCACCATGGCGCGCATCATCGAGCAGGTCGAGGGCGAGGCGCTCGACCAGCTGCCCGAGATCGAGGACCGCAACGACTCCACGTCGCGCGCGATCACGCGCGCGGCGGTGACCGTGGGCCAGGACGTCGGGGCCTCGGCGGTCATCGCCTTCACCGAGACCGGCCGCTCCGCCCGGCTCGTCGCGCGCTACCGGCCGGACATCTCGCTGCTGGCGTTCACGCCCAACCCCCGGGTGCGCAGCCAGCTGGCCCTGTGCTGGGGGGTCGAGACGTTCCTGGTGCCCAAGGCGAGCAGCACCGACGAGATGGTGCGCCTCGTGGACGCCTCGCTCCAGGAGATCGGCCGCGCCTCCGTGGGCGAGCTGATCGTGGTCATCGCCGGCGTCCCCCCGGGCGTGCCCGGCACCACCAACGGCATGCGCGTGCACCGGATGGGCACCTCGGTCCCCAGCGGCGTGTAGCGCGCGACGAGGGCCCCCGACCGCAGCGGTCGGGGGCCCTCGTGGTGCGGGTGCCGGTGCCCGTCAGTCCAGGGCCCGGCGCGCCTCGGGGTTGAGCACGCCCCAGGCGATGAGCTGGTCGGCCAGCTGGCTGGGCGGCTCGTCGTAGATGACGGCGAGGGTGCGCAGGTCGTCCTGGCGGATCGAGAGCACCCGGCCGTTGTAGTCGCCGCGCTGGGCCTGGATCGCGGCCGCGTAGCGGGCCAGCGGGCCGGCCTTCTCGGCGGGCACCTGGCCGAGGCGCTCGAGGTCGATGACGAGGCGCTGGGGCGGCTCGGCGGCGGCCGCGGGCGAGGAGTCGGGCAGCAGCTCGGAGACCGGGACGGTGTAGAAGTCCGCGAGCTCGGCGAGCTTCTGCACGGTCACCGCGCGGTCGCCGCGCTCGTAGGAGCCCACCACGACCGCCTTCCAGCGGCCCTGCGAGCGCTCCTCGACGCCGTGCAACGAGAGCCCCTGCTGCTGGCGGATCGCGCGCAGCCGCGCCCCGAGCGCTCGCGCGTAGTCGCTGGCCATGTGGGTCCTTCCGTCCGGTGCGTGCTCGACGCGCCGCTGCCTGCCCGGGTCGGCTGGCGCCCCCCGGCACGGGGTCGACGCGCCGGCGGCGTGTCGGCGGGTCGCGGCCCGTGCTCTCAGTGTCACAGGTGATGTTACGGAGCGTGACCCTCCGTTCGCACTCGGACCGCCTGGTCCGTTCGGATGATCCTCCGGCGGGGCCGCGGCGGGCACCGGGCGTCACGATCCGTGTCGGGTGGCCGACGGTGACCGCGCCGGGCGAGCGGCGCTCGGCCGGACGGCTGCCCGGCCGGCGCCGGACGGCCGGGCGGGGTCCGGCGGGTCGCGGCGCGCGGGGCCGGGCCCCCCGCGGCCGGGGCCCGGCGGTCGGGGGTAGGGTCGGTCCGACCGAGCTCCTTTAAGTCCGTCCCGTGAGGCGGGGAAGGGGGTCGCCGAGATGTCCGGTGCCCGGAATCCTGACGACATGCGCACCGTGCTCGACGGTGCCGAGATCGGCCGCGCGCTCACCCGCGTGGCCCACGAGATCCTCGAGCGCGCCAAGGGCGCCGACGATCTCGTCCTGCTGGGGATCCCCACGCGCGGCGTGTTCCTCGCCCGCCGGATCGCCGAGCGCATCCGCGAGATCGAGGGCCGCGACGTCGCCGTCGGCTCCCTCGACGTCACCATGTACCGCGACGACCTGCGCCGCGCCCCCGCGCGGGCGCTGCTGCCCACCGAGATCCCGGCGTCGGGCATCGACGACAAGGTCGTGGTGCTCGTCGACGACGTCCTCTACAGCGGGCGTACCATCCGCGCCGCACTCGACGCCATGAACGACATCGGGCGCCCGCGCGCCGTGCGGCTGGCGGTGCTGGTCGACCGCGGCCACCGCGAGCTGCCCATCCGCGCCGACCACGTCGGCAAGAACATCCCCACGGCGCACGCGGAGACCGTCCACGTCCGGCTGGTCGAGCACGACGGCGAGGACGCCGTGCTCATCAGCGGCACGGGCGACGCCGGCGCCCCGACGGAGGAGGAGCGGTGAAGCGACACCTGCTCTCGGCGGCCGACCTGGACCACGACGACGCCCTGCTCGTGCTCGACACCGCGGCCGAGCTCGCCTCGCTGACCGACCGCGCGGTCAAGAAGCTGCCCACGCTGCGCGGGCGCACGGTGGTCAACCTCTTCTTCGAGGACTCCACCCGCACCCGCATCTCGTTCGAGGCCGCCGCCAAGCGGCTCTCCGCCGACGTCATCAACTTCTCGGCCAAGGGCTCGAGCGTGTCCAAGGGCGAGAGCCTCAAGGACACGGCGCTGACCCTCGAGGCGATGGGGGCGGACGCCGTGGTCATCCGCCACGGGTCGAGCGGCGCGCCGCACCGGCTGGCGACCTCCGGCTGGATCGGCGGCTCGGTGGTCAACGCCGGCGACGGCACCCACGAGCACCCCACCCAGGCGCTGCTGGACGCGTTCACGATGCGCCGCCACCTCGCCGGCGGCGTCGGGGACCTGTCCGGGCGCCGGGTCACCATCGTCGGGGACGTGCTGCACAGCCGCGTCGCCCGCAGCAACGTGCTCCTGCTCGCCACCCTCGGCGCCGAGGTGACGCTGGTGGCGCCGCCCACGCTGCTGCCGGTGGGCGTGGAGACCTGGCCGTGCGATGTCTCCTACGACCTCGACGCCCACCTCGCCAAGGCCGACGCCGTCATGATGCTGCGGGTGCAGCGCGAGCGCATGAACGCCGCGTTCTTCCCCAGCGCCCGGGAGTACAGCCGCCGCTACGGCCTCGACACCCGCCGCATGGCGCAGCTGCCCGAGCACGCCATCGTCATGCACCCCGGCCCGATGAACCGCGGCATGGAGATCGCCGCCGAGGTCGCCGACGCGCCCCGCTCGGTGATCGTCGAGCAGGTGTCCAACGGCGTCAGCGTCCGGATGGCCGTGCTCTACCTGCTGCTCGGGGGCGCGCAGCTCGGCTCGCCCGCCGCGGCGGCCGATCCCGCGGATCCCGCCGACACCGCCGTGGAGGCCTGAGATGACCGCACAGACCTACGTCGTGCGCCGGGCCTCGGTGCTCGGCGCCGAGAGTCGCGACCTCGTCCTGCGCGACGGCGTGATCGCCGAGATCACCGCGCCGGGGGCGGCGGCCGCCGACGGCGCGGTGGAGGTGGACGCCGACGGGCTCGTGGCTCTGCCCGGCCTGGTCGACCTGCACACGCACCTGCGCGAGCCCGGCCGCGAGGACGCCGAGACCGTCGAGACCGGCACCCGGGCGGCGGCGGCCGGCGGCTTCACCGCGGTGTTCGCCATGGCCAACACCGACCCGGTCGCCGACACCGCCGGCGTCGTCGAGCAGGTGCTGCGGCTCGGCCACGAGGCCGGGCACGCGGACGTGCAGCCCGTCGGCGCCGTCACGATCGGCCTCGGCGGCCAGCAGCTCGCCGAGCTCGGCGCCATGGCCACCAGCGCCGCGCAGGTCCGCGTCTTCAGCGACGACGGCAAGTGCGTGCACGACGCGGTCATCATGCGACGGGCGCTGGAGTACGTGAAGGCGTTCGGCGGCGTCGTCGCGCAGCACGCGCAGGAGCCGCGGCTCACCGAGGACGCGCAGATGAACGAGGGCGCGCTGTCCGGAGTGCTCGGCCTGCGCGGCTGGCCGGCGGTGGCCGAGGAGGCGATCGTGGCCCGCGACGTCCTGCTCGCCGAGCACGTCGGGTCGCGGCTGCACGTCTGCCACCTGTCCACGGCGGGCTCGGTCGAGATCGTGCGGGCGGCGAAGGCGCGCGGCGTCGACGTCACCGCCGAGGTGACCCCCCACCACCTGCTGCTCACCGAGGACCTCGTCGCCTCCTACGACCCCGTCTTCAAGGTGAACCCGCCGCTGCGGTCCAAGGCCGACGTCGAGGCGCTGCGCGCGGCGCTGGCCGACGGCACCATCGACGTCGTCGCGACCGACCACGCGCCGCACCCGGTCGAGGACAAGGACTGCGAGTGGTCCGCCGCCGCCATGGGCATGGTCGGGCTGGAGACGGCGCTCGGCGTCGTCGCGGAGACGATGGTCGCCACGGGCCTGCTCGACTGGGCCGGCGTGGCCGACCGGATGTCCGCGGCACCGGCGCGCATCGGCCGGCTCGCCGGCCACGGCCGGCCGATCGCCGTCGGCGAGCCCGCCAACCTCGTGCTGCTCGACCCGGCGCGACCACGCGTCGTCGACCCGGCGGGCCTGCACAGCCGCAGCCGCAACACGCCCTACGCGGGACGCACGCTGCCGGTCACGGTGGTCGCCACGTTCCTGCGCGGGCGGCCCACCTACCTCGACGCCGCGGTGCAGGAGGTGCCGGCATGAGCGTGCTGACCTCCGCCGCGCCCGCCGTGCTCGTGCTCGAGGACGGGCGCGTCTTCCGCGGGCAGGCCTACGGCGCCGTGGGCGAGACCTTCGGCGAGGCCGTGTTCACCACGGGGATGTCCGGCTACCAGGAGACCCTCACGGACCCCTCCTACCACCGGCAGGTCGTCGTCCAGACCTCGCCGCACATCGGCAACTACGGCGTCAACGACGACGACGCCGAGTCGCGCCGCATCTGGGTGTCGGGCTACGTCGTGCGCGACCCCTCCCGCACCGCCTCGAACTGGCGCGCCACGCGCACGCTCGACGACGAGCTCGTGGCGCAGGGCGTCGTGGGCATCAGCGGGGTCGACACGCGCGCGCTCACCCGGCACCTGCGCGAGCGGGGCGCCATGCGCGTCGGGGTGTTCAGCGGCGAGGCCGCCGCGCAGCCGGTCGAGGTCCTGCTCGAGCGGGTGCTCGCCAGCCCGCCCATGCTCGGCGCGGCGCTCGCCGACGAGGTGAGCCTCGAGTCCGACGAGGTCGTGCCGGCCGTGGGGGAGCGGCGGTTCACCGTCGCCGCGGTGGACCTCGGCATCAAGGGCGCCACCCCGCGGCACATGGCCGCGCGCGGCATCGAGGTGCACGTCGTCCCGTCGACCATCAGTCCGCAGCGACTGCTCGAGGTGGGCGTCGACGGCGTCTTCTTCAGCAACGGCCCGGGCGACCCGGCCACCGCGGACCACGCCGTGGAGCTGGTGCGGGCCGCGCTCGACGCGCGGCGGCCGGTGTTCGGCATCTGCTTCGGCAACCAGGTGCTCGGCCGGGCGCTGGGCTTCGGCACGTACAAGCTGCGCTACGGGCACCGCGGCATCAACGTCCCCGTCCTCGACCGCGTCACCGGCCGCGTGGAGATCACCGCGCAGAACCACGGCTTCGCCGTCGACGCACCCACGGACCGCGCGAGCGAGACGCCGTACGGCCGGGTCGAGGTGAGCCACGTGTGCCTCAACGACGACGTGGTCGAGGGCCTGCGGTGCCTCGACGTGCCCGCCTTCTCGGTGCAGTACCACCCGGAGGCGGCGGCGGGCCCGCACGACTCGGCCTACCTCTTCGACCGCTTCGTCGAGCTGATGGAGGCCACCCGTGCCGAGGCGTGACGACCTGCGCAGCGTGATGGTGATCGGCTCCGGGCCGATCGTGATCGGGCAGGCGTGCGAGTTCGACTACTCCGGCACCCAGGCGTGCCGGGTGCTCAAGGCCGAGGGGCTGCGCGTGGTGCTGGTCAACAGCAACCCCGCGACGATCATGACCGACCCCGAGTTCGCCGACGCCACCTACGTCGAGCCCATCACGCCCGAGTACGTCGAGAAGATCATCGCCAAGGAGCGGCCGGACGCGCTGCTGGCCACGCTCGGCGGCCAGACGGCGCTCAACTGCGCCATGGCGCTGCACGCGGCCGGCGTGCTCGAGCGCTACGGCGTCGAGCTCATCGGCGCCAACGTCGAGGCGATCGAGGCGGGGGAGAACCGCGAGCGGTTCAAGGAGATCGTCGCCGAGATCGACGCGGCCGGGCTGGCGGCCGAGTCGGCGCGCAGCGCCGTGTGCCACTCGATGGAGGACTGCCTGTCCGCGGTCGAGTGGCTCGGGTACCCCGTCGTGGTGCGCCCGTCGTTCACGATGGGCGGCGCCGGGTCGGGCATCGCCTACGACGAGGCCGACCTGCACCGCATCGCGGGCTCCGGCCTGCAGGCCTCGCCCACCACCGAGGTGCTCCTCGAGGAGTCGATCATCGGCTGGAAGGAGTACGAGCTCGAGCTGATGCGCGACCGGAACGACAACGTCGTGGTCATCTGCTCGATCGAGAACGTCGACCCGATGGGCGTGCACACCGGCGACTCCATCACGGTCGCGCCCGCGATGACGCTGACCGACCGCGAGTACCAGCACCTGCGCGACGTCGGCATCGCGGTGATCCGGGCCGTCGGCGTCGACACCGGCGGCTGCAACATCCAGTTCGCGGTCAACCCCGACGACGGACGCATGGTCGTCATCGAGATGAACCCGCGGGTGTCGCGCTCCTCGGCGCTGGCCTCGAAGGCGACCGGGTTCCCGATCGCGAAGATCGCGGCCAAGCTCGCCGTCGGCTACACGCTCGACGAGATCCCCAACGACATCACGCGGGAGACCCCGGCGAGCTTCGAGCCGGCCCTCGACTACGTCGTGGTCAAGGTGCCGCGCTTCGCGTTCGAGAAGTTCCCCCAGGCCGACCCCACCCTCACCACGACGATGAAGAGCGTCGGGGAGGCCATGGCGATCGGGCGCAGCTTCACCGAGGCGCTCCAGAAGGCGCTGCGCTCGGTCGAGCGGCGCGAGGCGCCGTTCGCGTGGACCGGCTCGAAGGACGACGTCGACGTGGCCGGGCTGCTCGAGCAGGTGCGGGTGCCGCGCGACGGGCGCATGCGCCTGGTGCAGCAGGCCTTGTGGGCCGGCGCCACGGTCGAGCAGGTGCACGAGTCCACCAACATCGACCCGTGGTTCCTCGACCAGGTGGCGCTGCTCAACGAGATCGGCGACGCGCTGCGCGAGGCGCCCGAGCTCACGCCGGACCTGCTGCGCCTCGCCAAGCGGCACGGGTTCTCCGACGCGCAGATCGGCGCGGTCCGCGGGCTGCCCGAGGCCGTCGTGCGCGGGGTCCGCCACGCCCTGGGCATCCGGCCGGTCTTCAAGACCGTCGATACCTGCGCCGCCGAGTTCGCCGCGCGCACGCCGTACCACTACAGCTCCTACGACGAGGAGTCCGAGGTGGAGCCGCGGGAGACCCCGGCGGTGATCATCCTCGGCAGCGGGCCCAACCGGATCGGCCAGGGCATCGAGTTCGACTACTCGTGCGTGCACGCGAGCCTCACGCTGCGCGACGCCGGCTACGAGACCGTCATGGTCAACTGCAACCCGGAGACCGTCTCGACGGACTACGACACCTCGAGCCGGCTGTACTTCGAGCCGCTGACCCTCGAGGACGTCCTCGAGGTCTACCACGCGGAGCTCGCCGTGGGACCCGTCGCCGGCGTCGTCGTGCAGCTCGGCGGCCAGACACCCCTCGGGCTCGCGCAGCCGCTCAAGGACGCGGGCGTGCCGGTGGTGGGCACCAGCCCCGAGGCGATCCACCTCGCGGAGGAGCGCGGCGCCTTCGGCCGCGTGCTCGCGGCGGCCGGGCTGCCGGCCCCCGCGCACGGGCTGGCGACGAGCTTCGAGGAGGCCGCCGAGGTCGCCGACCGCATCGGCTACCCGGTGCTCGTGCGGCCGTCGTACGTGCTCGGCGGCCGCGGCATGGAGATCGTCTACGACGAGGAGATGCTCGGCGACTACATCGAGCGCGCGACCGCGGTCAGCCCCGAGCACCCGGTGCTCGTCGACCGGTTCCTCGACGACGCCGTGGAGATCGACGTCGACGCCCTCTACGACGGCCACGAGCTCTACCTCGCCGGCGTGATGGAGCACATCGAGGAGGCCGGCATCCACTCCGGCGACTCCGCGTGCGCGCTGCCGCCGATCACGTTGGGGCACAACGACATCGAGCGCATCCGGCGATCCACGGAGGCCATCGCCTCGGGTGTCGGCGTGCGCGGTCTGCTCAACGTCCAGTTCGCCCTCGCGGGCGACATCCTCTACGTGCTCGAGGCCAACCCGCGGGCCTCGCGCACCGTCCCGTTCGTCGCCAAGGCCACCGCGGTGCCGCTGGCCCGCGCGGCGGCCCGGGTCACGATGGGCGCCACGATCGCCGAGCTGCGCGCGGAGGGCCTGCTGCCCGCCTCCGGCGACGGCGGCACCCTGCCCATCGGTGCCCCGATCGCGGTGAAGGAGGCCGTGCTGCCCTTCGGGCGCTTCCACGGCGTCGACACCGTGCTCGGCCCGGAGATGCGGTCCACGGGCGAGGTGATGGGCTTCGACTCGGTGTTCGGGACCGCCTTCGCCAAGTCGCAGACCGCCGCGTACTCGTCCGGGCTGCCCGTCACCGGGCGCGCCTTCGTGTCGGTGGCCAACCGCGACAAGCGCTCGATGGTGTTCCCGGTGAAGCGGCTGGCCGACCTCGGCTTCGAGATCCTGGCCACCGAGGGCACCGCGGAGGTGCTGCGCCGCAACGGGCTCAAGGCGACGGTGCTGCGCAAGCAGCACCACGGCCGCGGGGCCGCCGGCGAGCCCACCACCGTCGACGCGATCCTCGCCGGCGAC
The DNA here is from genome assembly GCA_016125335.1 of Frankiales bacterium. Classification (NCBI taxonomy): domain Bacteria; kingdom Bacillati; phylum Actinomycetota; class Actinomycetes; order Frankiales; species Frankiales bacterium. The sequence continues at coordinate 44,304 of WGLY01000015.1, read as the reverse complement.
ATCGACCTCATCGTCAACACCCCTTACGGCGTGGGGTCCCGGCTCGACGGCTACGAGATCCGCACCGCCGCGGTCACCCGCGGCGTGCCCTGCATCACCACCGTGCAGGGCCTCGCGGCCACGGTCCAGGGGATCGAGGCGCTGCTCGCGGGGGAGATCGGCGTACGGTCCCTCCAGGAGTGGGCCGCCGACCTGACGGCCCTGCGCGCGGCCCAGACGGCGCGTGGTGAAGGATCGTCCGACGGGGGCGACTCGAACCAGGACGGGATCCACGCATGACGGTGCAGACCAGGGCCGGCGCGGTGCAGGTCACCGGCGAGGTGATCGGGCAGCGCCGGGCCGGCGACTACCACGTGCTGACCCTCACGGCGGCCGGCATCCCGGAGCTGGCCAGGCCCGGTCACTTCGTGGCGCTGTCCGTCGGCGGCCCGCACACCTCGATGCTGCTGCGGCGCGCGTTCTCGATCTACTCCGTGCAGAGCCGGGGCGTCTACGGCGGCACCCTCGAGATCGTCTTCGCCGCCCAGGGCAAGGGCACCGAGTGGCTCGCGCGCCTGCACCGCCACGACACCGTGGACATCGTGGGCCCGCTCGGCCGTCCCTTCGCCCTGCCCAAGGAACCCGTGTCGTGCGTGCTGGTGGCCGGCGGCTACGGCTCCGCGCCGATGTTCTCCCTCGCCGACGCGCTGCGCGCCCGGGGCTGCCGGGTCGACGTCGTGCTCGGCGCCTCCACCGAGTCCAAGCTGTTCGGCGTCCTGGACGCCAAGCGCATCGCCGCCTCGCTCACCCTCACCACTGATGACGGCTCGGTGGGCGAGCGGGGCCGCGTCACCGACGCGCTGCCCGCCGTGCTCCGGCGCACCGACGCCGACGTCGTCTACGCCTGCGGGCCGATGCCGATGCTCCAGGCGGTGGCGAAGGTGGCCGCCGACCATGGCGCGTACTCCCAGTGCGCGGTCGAGGAGTCGATGGCGTGCGGGATCGGCGTGTGCATGACCTGCGTGCTGCCGGTGGTCGGCGACGACGGCGTCACCCGCATGCTGCGCTCGTGCGTCGACGGTCCGGTGTTCCGGGGCGACCGGGTGCGCTGGGACGACGTCGGCACCATCCCCGAGGGCACCCTCGGCGGCCCCGTGAGCGGAGGGCACTGATGACCCGCGCGGTGATCACGCACGGACCGCGTCCCGACCAGGCCGCCGCCGTGCCCGACGTCGACATGACCACCCGGCTCGGCGCGCTCGAGCTGCCTTCGCCCGTGCTCACGGCGTCCGGGTGCGCCGCCGCCGGGCGCGAGCTCGACCAGTTCTTCGACATCACCGAGATCGGCGCCGTCGTCACCAAGAGCATCATGCTCAACCCGCGGTCCGGTCGGCCCACGCCGCGCATGGCCGAGACGCCCAGCGGCATGCTCAACTCGATCGGCCTGCAGGGGCCGGGGATCGAGGCCTTCCTCGACAACGACCTGGAGTGGCTGCGGGCGCGGGGCGCGCGCACCGTCGTGTCGATCGCGGGCGGCTCGGTCGACGAGTACACCCGGCTGGCCTCCAAGCTCCGCCACGTCAGCGAAGTCGCGGCCATCGAGGTCAACATCTCCTGCCCCAACGTCGAGGACCGCGGCCAGGTGTTCGCCTGCCGCGCCGGCTCCGCGGCCGACGTCGTGTCCGCGGTGCGCCGCAACACCAACCCGGGCGTGCCCGTGCTGGCGAAGCTCTCGCCCGACGTCACCGACATCGTCGAGATCGCGCAGGCCGTGGTGGACGCCGGGGCCGACGGCCTCTCGCTCATCAACACCCTGCTGGGCATGGTGATCGACACCGACACCCTGCGGCCCGCGCTCGCCGGCGTCACCGGCGGCCTGTCCGGGCCGGCGATCCGCCCGGTCGCGGTGCGCTGCGTCTACCAGGTGCACGCCGCCCTGCCCGACGTCCCGATCCTCGGGATGGGCGGCATCCGCACGGGCCTGGACGCGCTCGAGTTCGTCCTGGCCGGCGCCAGCGCGGTCAGCGTCGGCACGGTGACCTTCCACGACCCGAGCGCGCCGCTGCGCGTCGCCCGCGAGCTCGCCGTCGCCCTCGCCGAGCGCGGCTTCGGCTCGCTCGAGGAGGCCGTGGGCTTCGCCCACCGGGCGCCCGACCCCGAGCCCGCCTCCGGGGGCCCGGTGTCCGCCCACGGCGCGCCGGACGAGGACGCCGACGACACCGTGGCCGCGGGGGCGGAGGGATGACCGCCGCCCTGGCCCTGGCCCCCGTGGCGGTGGCGCTCGACGCGCCCGACCTCGCCACCGCCACGGCGTGGGCGGCCGCGGTCGGCCCGCACGTGTCCACCCTGAAGGTGGGGCTCGAGACCTACCTGCGCGACGGCGCGGACGCCGTGCACGCGGTGCGCGCCGCCTCGGGGGGCCGCGAGGTGTTCCTCGACCTCAAGCTGCACGACATCCCCAACACCGTCGCGGGCGCGTCGCGCTCGGTGGCCGGCCTTGCCCCGGACTACCTCACCGTGCACGCCTCCGGCGGTGCCGCCATGGTGCGGGCCGCCGTCGACGCGCTGCCCGGCACCCGCGTCGCTGCGGTGACGGTGCTCACCTCGCTGGACGCCGCGGCGCTGGCCTCGGTGGGCATCGCCGGGCCGCCGATCGACGCGGTGCGCCGCCTGGCGGTGCTGGCCGTCGGCGCCGGCGCCTCGGCCCTGGTCTGCTCCCCGCAGGAGGTCGCCGCCGTGCGGGCCGAGGTGGGCCCCGACGTCGTGCTCATCACCCCCGGCGTGCGCCCGCGCGGCGCGGACGCCGGCGACCAGGCCCGCGTGGCCACGCCCGAGCAGGCGCTCGCCGACGGCGCGGACCTGCTCGTCGTGGGGCGCCCCATCACCGGCGCCGCCGACGCCGGCGCAGCGGCCGCCGCCCTCGCCGAGTCGCTGCGGGCGCGCTGACGTGCCGTCCGGATCGCGCGCCCGGATCGCGCTCACGGCCGCGCTCACCCTCCTGGCCGGGTTCGCCGTGGCCTCGCTGAGCGGCAACCGCGCCCTGGGCGGCGTGGTGCTCGTCGCCGGGGCGGCGCTGTGCGCCTGGTGGATGGCGCGCAGCAGCGGGGCGGCACGCACGATCGCCGCGCTGGCCGTGGTGGCCGTGCTCTTCGTCGTCTCGCACCCGCTGGGGCTCGTCATCGGGGCGTGGCCGTCGGTGCTGCTGGTGGCCGCCGCCGCCGGCGCGGCCTGCTACGCGCTGGCCCGGCCGGACCGCGCGGACGCGCTCACACCAGGGTGACCAGCTGGCGGCCCACCGCGGCGCCCACCCACTCGCCGTAGCTGGCGCGCTCCTCCGCGGTCGGCTCGTGGATCTGCCGGGCCGCGGCCCGGACCCCGTGCGCGCGGAACCCGATCACCCGCACCGGGACGCCCGGCGCGTTGTCGGCCAGGTACTCGCCGGTGTCGCGCAGCGTGTCCTCGTCGTCGTTGTAGCCGGGGACCACGAGCAGCCGGACCTCCGCCAGCTTCCGCTCGTGCACCAGGCGGCGCAGGCTCATGAGGACCGGCGCGTTGGACCGGTGCGTGAGCGCCTCGTGCGTCTCGACGTCGAGGGCCTTGAGGTCGAGCATCACCCCGTCGGTCAGCGGGAGCAGGAGGTCCCACGTGGCCGAGTCCGCGCACCCGTTGCTGTCGATGAAGCGGGTGAGCCGCGCGGTGGCCGGGTCGTCGCGCAGCGCGGCGAACCACGCGGCCACGAACTCCGCCTGGAGGGTGGCCTCGCCGCCGGACACCGTGACGCCGGACAGGTACGGCGCGAGCGGCCGCACCTCGTCGAGGAGCTCCTCGACCGTCACCTCGCGCGCCCGCGCGGTCTGCCGCGGCATGGTGTGCGGGTTGTGGCAGGCGAGGCAGTCCAGGTTGCAGCCCTGGAGGAACACTGCGCAGCGGTTGCCGGGGCCGTCGACCCAGGAGAACGGGACGACGTCAGCCAGCAGCCCGAGAGGCCGACTCACTGCTGATCACCCTCTTCACGACGCGATCGGTCACGTGGGAGTTGGCGACCGACCCTGCAGCCAGGACATCGCTGCCGTGGCGTGCGACCCCGGTCGCCGCGAGCCGGGCCAGGTCGGACTTGCGGACGAGGTAGCCGGTGATGCGGATGAAGTCGTTGCTGTCGAGGTTGAACGTGACGTCGCGCATGCCGGACGCCAGGGCCCCCCGGACCACGTCGACGACGGCCTGCGGGTTGCGCACGGCGGTGTCGTCGAAGTGGACGATGTCGCTGACGCCGGAGGCGAACCACCGGTGGTTCGGCGTCACGGCGCGCAGGTGCTGGAGCAGGCCGGGCTCCTGCCCGATCGGGATGCGCGTGCCCGCGGTGACCCCGACGTCGGAGTCGATCCCGGACTGCGAGTGCAGGAACGGGTGGCCCCCGTTGCCCTCGCAGTACGGCAGCGACACCTCGCCGACCAGCTCGGCCAGGCGCTCGACCGTGCGCCACCCGAGCGCCGTGGCCTCGGGGTCGGTGCCGTAGTGCCCGTCGCCGCCGGCGCGCTCCACGAGGACGTCGACCGCCTCGGCGAGGCCGTAGACGCCGAACATGGCCGACATCCGGTCGAGGTGCACGAGGCCCTCGTCGACCAGCCACGAGTGCTCGAAGAACCGCGCCTGCTCGACCAGCGACTCGATCCGCGCGGCCATGAGCTCGGCGGTGAGGGCCACGTGCTCGGGCAGGACGTCGGAGAGCCACCGCTCGGCGTCCACGCCGCTGCGGTCCGCCGACTCCTTGAGGTTGAGCCGCACGAGCGTGTGCGACCCGCCGCCGAGCCGCAGCGAGTTGTAGCAGGAGACGACGCCGTACTCCGGCCCGAGGTCGCCGGTCATCATCCGGTGGTTGACGAAGTGCGGCTTGCCGCAGGCGAACACGGTGCGGACCGCGTCGAGCACGAGGTCGTCGGGCGTGCGGTCCGGGTCGACGAGCAGGGAGAGGTTGGGCACCGTCTGGAGCAGGTCGCGCTCCAGGGCGAGCACCGTGCGCCCGACCCGGGTGTCGTCGGGCCCGAGGTTCGCGTGGGTGAAGGCGTCGGGCAGCGACCGGTCGATCGTGACCCACAGGAGCTTGAGCACGCGTCGCAGCGTGTCGTCGTCGACGTCCGCGGCGAACGGCTCGAGCAGCGCGTCGACGGCGCCGAGGTAGACCGGGTAGCCGGTGATCGACGGCACCTGCGAGTACGCCGAGAGCAGGAACGCCACGGCCTCGTAGAGGTCGGTGGGTGCGGGCAGCCCGAGGAACTCCGACCCCTGGCGCAGGGCCAGGCCGTAGTCGGGCAGCAGGTAGCGCGGCCGGTACGGCGCATGGCCCTCGGCGAGGTCGTCGACGAGCCCGGAGGCGAGGGCGTCCTCGCACGCGGCGGAGACCTTCGGCGGGTCGAGCGACTCCTCGGCCAGGGCGGCGAGCGCCGCGACGCGCTGCCGGTAGGTCAGCGCGGGGCTGTCGACGAGGGCGCGGGCCCGGGTGCGCATCTCGGTGGTGTCCACGCGTTCGACGCTACGCGCGCGGCCGGTGCGAGTCCTCGTGGGCGGCGGCGTCAGCCCTGGTCAGGGCTGTGATCCCAGCCACGAAGGGCTGCTTCACCCGGAGCCCCGACGACGGGGCGGACGGCAGTGCCGAGGGTCACGCGGACCCGGTCCGCTGGTCGTGCAGCAGGCGCACCACCTGCTCGATGCGGTCGAGGGGCAGCGGGTCGCTCAGCGGGAAGCGCAGCGTGCCGCGACCGCTCAGGTGGGGGACCAGCGCGCGGTGCAGCTCCTCGTCCATCGCCGGCACGGGGTAGAGCGAGACGTGCTGCCGCCAGGCGGCGAGATGGACGAAGGCGGTGCCGTGGTCGGCCCACGTCGGCATGCCGTAGGAGATCCGGCCCTCGGCCTGCGGCGCCACCCGCTCGATCACCGCCCGGATCGCGGAGAACGGCGCCACCGCCTCCGGCGCGAGCCGCGCGGCGTACTCCTCGATGGTGGACGTCGTCTGCGCCATGGCCGCCTCCGCGGTGCCCGCCGCGTCGCGCGCCGGACGGCGGGGGCGCCGCGGCGAGCGCCCCGGCGGACAAGCATGCCCGAGCCGGGACGACGACGGCTGCGCCGAGCGCACCCGGGCGGTCCTTACACGGCTCTGACCCGACGCCCACGCGCGGACAACGGGGGCCGGTCACCGTGAGGACCGCAGCGACGGGACGGGCCCGCCGCACGACACGAGGGAGCACCATGTCCACCACCAGCACCGTCCGGCGCGGCGCGGTCGCGGCCGTGTCCGCGTCCGCCCTGGCCGCCGGCCTCGCGGTGGCGGCACCGTCCGCGGCCGGGGCCGCGCCGCTCGCGCCGTCATCCACCACCGCCACCGCCACCTGCTCGACCGGCACCGTGCCGGACCGCTTCGAGGGCCGTCCCGCCGGGCTCCACGCCGGGCTCCCCACGGGCTACTGGATCTGGCACAACGCCACCGGCTGGCACCTGTTCGCCACCCACCCGGGCACGCGCAAGGTCGTCTTCAGCGGGTTCGTGACCGCGAGCGACGAGCTGCACGCCACGGGCGTCCGGCTCGAGCACGGCCGCGGCGGCGACCGCTGGTGGATCGGGCCGCGCCACCACACGCTGGCCTTCCGCTTCACCAACGTCGGGGGAGTCGACCTCCTGCGGATCGGCGCCGACTGCTCGTCGCGCGTCGCCTTCGAGCTGTTCGTCAACGGCCACAAGGTGCCCACGGACCGGATCCACCTCGGCGCGCACGCCGTGTCGCCGACGTCGAACCCGTTCCGCGCGGTGCGGGTCCCCTCCGCATCGGTCTGACCCGGTTTGCCCGGTGCAGGTCCGGCCCGGGGGGCGCCGGACCTGCACCGAGGCTGTTGACGCGGTCGCCGGGGTCGCTAGGGTCACGACCAGAACCCGAGGAGAGGACCGGTCGTGGCCCTACCGCCCCTGACCCCCGAGCAGCGCGCGGCCGCCCTGGAGAAGGCCGCCGAGGCACGACGCATCCGCGCGGAGGTCAAGAACCGTCTCAAGCGTTCCGGGGCCTCGATCGGCGAGGTCATCGCCGCGGGCCAGACCGACGACATCATCGGCAAGATGAAGGTCTCGGCCCTGCTCGAGTCGATGCCCGGCGTCGGCAAGGTGCGGGCGGCCGAGATCATGGAGCGCCTGCAGATCGCGGAGAACCGCCGCGTCCGGGGCCTCGGCACGCACCAGATCGCGGCGCTGGAGAAGGAGTTCTCCGCCTGAACGCCCGCCTGACCGTCCTGTCCGGTCCCTCCGGGGTGGGCAAGAGCACGGTCGTGCAGAACCTGCGCGCCACGCGTCCCGACGTCTGGCTCTCCGTGTCGGCCACCACCCGGCGCCCGCGCCCGGGGGAGACCCACGGGGTCGAGTACTTCTTCGTCGACCACGCCGAGTTCGCCCGGATGGTCGAGGAGGGCGAGCTGCTCGAGTACGCCGAGTTCGCCGGCAACTTCTACGGCACCCCGCGCCGTCCCGTGCTCGAGCACCTCGAGCAGGGCACCCCGGTGGTGCTCGAGATCGAGCTCCAGGGCGCCCGTCAGGTGCGGGCGAGCATGCCCGACGCGCTGTTCGTGTTCCTCGCACCGCCGTCGTGGGACGAGCTGGTGCGCCGGCTGGTGGGTCGGGGCACCGAGCCGGCCGAGGTGATCCGGGCCCGGCTGGCCACCGCCCAGGTGGAGCTGGCCGCCGAGTCGGAGTTCGACGCGACGGTGGTCAACGCGTCCGTCGAGGAGGCCACCGGAGCCTTGCTAGCATTGATGGGTCTGAGCCCCCTCTGACGTCCTGTATGCGGTGAGCGCACCGCCCCGACGAGCCCCCGCCCGAACCCCGGCCGGGTCGCCCGGCGGCCGCCGGGACGACATGGGGCCCCGTAGGACCCAACCCGAGCGAGAGGCGCCCGCGTGTCCGGCACCGTGTCATCCCCCGAGGGCATCACCAACCCGCCCATCGACGAGCTGCTCGAGGCGACCGACTCGAAGTACTCCCTCGTGATCTACGCGTCCAAGCGCGCGCGCCAGATCAACGCCTACTACTCCCAGCTCGGCGAGGGCCTGCTCGAGTACGTCGGCCCGCTGGTCGAGACCCACGTCCAGGAGAAGCCGCTGTCGATCGCGCTGCGCGAGATCAACTCCGGCCTGCTCGCCGCGACGCCGTTCGACCCCGAGACGGAGTCGGACACCGGCGCCCCGGTCGCCTGACCACGCACCGATGACGCCCGGCCGCGCCCCCGGCGCGCTGTCGGTCGTCCTCGGCGTCGGCGGGGGCATCGCGGCCTACAAGGCCGCGGAGCTCCTGCGCCGCTTCGCCGAGTCCGGCCACGACGTCACCGTCGTGCCCACCCGCGCGGCCCTGCGCTTCGTCGGCTCGGCCACCTGGGAGGCGCTCTCGGGCAAGCCCGTCTCGGCCGAGGTGTGGGACGACGTCGCCGACGTGCCCCACGTGCGCCTCGGGCAGCAGGCCGACCTCGTGGTCGTGGCCCCCGCCACCGCCGACCTGCTGGCCCGTGCGGCCGCCGGGCTGGCCGACGACCTGCTCGCCAACGTCCTGCTCACCGCGCACTGCCCCGTGGTCATGGCCCCGGCGATGCACACGGAGATGTGGGAGCACCCGGCCACCCGTGCCAACGTCGCGCTGCTGCGCGAGCGCGGCGTGGTCGTCCTCGACCCCGCGGTGGGCCGGCTCACCGGCGCCGACTCCGGGCCCGGCCGCCTGCCCGAGCCGCAGGCGATCTACGACGCCTGCCTCGCCGTCCTGTCCGGTCCGCGGGCCGCGGACCTCGCCGGCCGCCGCGTCGTCGTCTCGGCGGGCGGCACCCGCGAGCACCTCGACCCGGTGCGGTTCCTCGGCAACTCCAGCAGCGGCAAGCAGGGCTACGCGCTGGCCGCGGCGGCCGCCGCGCGCGGCGCCTCGGTCGTGCTGGTGTCCGCGAACGTGGCGCTGCCCGACCCCGCCGGGGCGAGCGTGGTGCGCGTGACCTCGGCCGAGGACCTGCGCCGGGCGGTGGGTGAGCACGCCGCGACCGCCGACGCGGTCGTCATGGCCGCGGCCGTCGCCGACTTCCGGCCGGTCGCGGCGTCGGCGTACAAGATCAAGAAGGACGACGCCGGGGGAGCGCCCGACCCGGTCGTGCTCGAGCGCACCGTGGACGTGCTCGCGGAGACCGTGGCGCGCCGCGACGAGCAGCGCCGGGCCCAGGTGGTCGTCGGCTTCGCGGCCGAGACGGGCGACGAGTCCGCCGGCGTGCTCGACCACGCCCGCGCCAAGCTCGCGCGCAAGGGCTGCGACCTGCTCGTGGTCAACGACGTGGGCGGCGGCGCGACGTTCGGCGCGGACGACAACGAGGTCGTGGTGCTCGGCCGCGACGGCACCGAGGTGCACGTCCCCCGCGCCTCCAAGCAGGCGGTGGCCGACGCCGTGTGGGACGCCGTGGTCGCCCGCCTCCCGCGCTGAGCCGCCCACCGGGCGCTCGCGCGGCCGCGCCGTTCGGGCCTTGCGCCGTCCGCGGATAGACTCCCTCGGACGTCCGGGCCCCGCGGTGGGCCCGGGTCCCCGCACCACCCGCCGAAGTCCGCCAGTCGTCACCGGGAGAGCCACGTGGCCCGTCGCCTGTTCACCTCCGAGTCGGTCACCGAGGGTCACCCGGACAAGATCGCCGACCAGATCAGCGACTCGATCCTCGACGCGATGCTCAAGGAGGACCCGCGCAGCCGGGTCGCCGTCGAGACGCTCATCACCACCGGCCAGGTGCACGTGGCCGGCGAGGTCACCACCTCGGGCTGGGTCGACATCCCCGCGATCGTGCGCGACCGCGTCCTGGAGATCGGCTACGACTCCAGCAAGAAGGGCTTCGACGGCGCCTCGTGCGGGGTCAGCGTCTCCATCGGCTCGCAGAGCCCGGACATCGCGCAGGGCGTCGACGACGCCCTCGAGGAGCGCACCGAGGGCAGCCACGACGAGCTCGACCGGCAGGGCGCCGGCGACCAGGGCCTCATGTTCGGCTACGCCTGCGACGACACCCCCGAGCTCATGCCGCTGCCGATCCACCTCGCGCACCGGCTGGCCCGCCGCCTCACCCAGGTGCGCAAGGACGGCGCCATCCCCTACCTGCGCCCCGACGGCAAGACCCAGGTGACGATCGAGTACGACGAGGACGACCGCGCCGTGCGGCTCGACACCGTCGTCGTCTCGACGCAGCACGCCTCGGACATCGACCTCGCGACGCTGCTCGCGCCCGACGTCGCCGAGCTCGTCGTCACCCCCGAGCTGGCCGACCTCACCATCGACACCGAGGGCTACCGGCTGCTCGTGAACCCCACCGGCCGGTTCGAGATCGGTGGCCCCATGGGCGACGCCGGCCTCACCGGGCGCAAGATCATCGTCGACACCTACGGCGGCATGGCCCGTCACGGCGGCGGCGCCTTCTCCGGCAAGGACCCGTCGAAGGTCGACCGCTCCGCCGCCTACGCGATGCGCTGGGTCGCCAAGAACGTCGTCGCCTCGGGCCTGGCCCGCCGCTGCGAGGTGCAGGTGGCGTACGCGATCGGCAAGGCGCACCCCGTCGGCGTGTTCGTGGAGACCTTCGGCACCGGGGTGCGGCCGGACGCGGACATCCAGAGCGCGGTGCTCGAGGTCTTCGACCTGCGCCCCGCCGCGATCATCCGCGACCTCGACCTGCTGCGCCCCATCTACACCGCGACCGCCGCCTACGGCCACTTCGGCCGCGAGCTGCCCGACTTCTCGTGGGAGCGCACCGACCGCGCCGACGCGCTGCGCGCGGCGGCCGGTCTCTGAGCACCGCCGTCGACCCGTCGCCGTCCGGGGCGCCCGCGTGACGCGGCACGAGCTGCGCACGCCCCGGCTGGCGCTGCGGGCCTGGCGCGAGGACGACCTCGGGCCGTTCGCGGCGATGAACGCCGACGAGCGCGTCATGCGCTGGTTCCCCTCCACGATGACGCGCGAGCAGAGCGCCGCGAGCATGGCCCGCTTCGACGCCGTGCACGCGGAGCTGGGCTTCACCGCCTGGGCCGTCGAGGTGCTCGGCTCCACGCGAGGCAGCGCGCCGTTCGTGGGCTTCGTGGGACTGGTGCCGCCGTCGTTCGAGGCTCCGTTCCCGCACGCGCAGCCGCTCGTCGAGGTGGGCTGGCGCCTGGCCCCGGACTGGTGGGGGCTGGGGATCGCCACCGAGGCGGCCGCCGCGGCCCTGCGGTTCGGCCTGCTGGACGCCGGCCTGCCCGAGGTGGTGTCGTTCACGGTGCCGGCCAACCTGGCCTCGCAGGCGGTGATGCAGCGCCTCGGCATGCGCTACGACGGCGTCTTCGACCACCCGCGCGCGACCCCCGGCCAGTGGTGGCGCCCGCACGTGCTCTACCGGGCCGTGGCGGGCGACCTCGGGGACGACGGCCCCCCGCCGGCGGACCCGTCCGGTAGAACACACCCGTGACCGGAGCGCCCGAGGGCGAGCAGGTCGCCCTCGTGGCGGCCAAGGCCCGCCGCGCCCGCACCCGGCCGGTGCCCGGCCCGGCGGCCACCGACCCCATCGCGCGCGTCGTGGTGGACGTGCCCCTGCCGCACCTCGACCGCCCCTTCGACTACCTGGTGCCCGAGCCCCTCTCGGCCGCCGCGGTGCCCGGCACCCGGGTGTGGGTGCGGTTCTCCGGCGGCCTGGTCGACGGCTGGGTCGTGGAGCGCGCCGCCTCGACCGAGCACGTCGGGCGGCTCGAGCGCGTCGCCAAGGTGGTCAGCCCCGAGCCGGTGCTCACCCCGGAGGTCGCCTGGCTCGCGCGCGCGGTGGCCGACCGCTGGGCCGGCACCATGCCCGACGTCCTGCGCGCCGCGGTGCCGCCCCGGCACGCGGCCACGGAGAAGGCGCTCGACGCGGCCGGCGACCCGCCCGACGCGCCGGCCCCGCCCGCCCCCGACGGCGCCGGCACCTGGTCGGCCTACCCCGGTGGCGCGGCCCTGCTCGGGCGGCTGGCCGACCCGGCGCTGCGCTTCACCCCGGCGGCCCCGGGACCGCGGGCCGTGTGGACGGCCAGCCCCGGCGAGGACCCTGCGGTCGCCGTGGCCGAGCTGGTCGTGGCCGCCGCGCACGCCGGCCGCGGCGCGGTGGTCGTCGTCCCCGACGCCCGCGACGTGGCCCGCATCGACCGGGCCCTCGCGCAGCGCCTCGGCGCCGACGGCGTGCGCCGGCACCGGGTGCTCACCGCGGACCTCGGCCCGGCCGCGCGCTACCGGGCGTTCCTCGAGATCCGGCGCGGGCACGTGCGGGTGGTGGTCGGCACGCGCGCGGCGGTGTTCGCGCCCGTCCGCGACCTCGGGCTCGTGGTGCTCTGGGACGACGGCGACGACTCCCTGGCCGAGCCGCACGCGCCCTACTGGCACGCCCGCGAGGTGCTCGTGCTGCGCGCGGCGCGCAGCGGCGCCGCCTTCGTGGCCGGGTCGACGTCGCGCTCCGCGGAGTGCGCCGCGCTGGTCTCGGGGGGCTGGGCCCGCGAGGTCGCGCTGCCCAAGGCCGAGCTGCGGGCCCGGCGCCCGCGGGTGCTCACCAGCGGGAGCGACGCCGAGCTGGCCCGCGACGAGGCGGCCACCACGGCCCGGCTGCCGCACGTGGCCTGGGACGCGGCCCGCGCCGCCCTGCGCGAGGGGCCGGTGCTCGTGCAGGTGCCGCGCCGCGGCTACGTGCCCACCCTCGCCTGCCAGTCCTGCCGCGAGCCCGCGCGCTGCACCACCTGCCACGGCCCGCTGGGCGTCACCAGCGGGCATGCCGTGCCCACGTGTTCCTGGTGCGGGCGCACGGCGGGCGGCTGGTCGTGCCCGCGGTGCGGCGGCACCCGCCTGCGCGCGGTCTCCGTGGGCGAGCGGCGCACCGCGGAGGAGCTGGGCCGGGCCTTCCCCGGCGTCCCGGTGCGGGTGTCGGGCCGCGACGACGGGACCAACGGCGTGCTCGACGCCGTGGGGGCCGAGCCCGCGCTGGTGGTCTGCACGCCCGGCGCCGAGCCGCGGGCGGAGGGCGGGTACGCCGCGGCCCTCCTGCTCGACGGCCGGCTCATGCTCGACCGGCCCGACCTGCGCGCGGCCGAGGAGGCGGTGCGCCGGTGGCTGCACGCGGCCAGCCTCGTACGCCCGGCGTCGGCCGGCGGCACGGTGGTGCTGCTCGCGGACCCGTCGCTGCCGGCGGTGCAGGCCGTCGTGCGCCTCGACCCGGGCGGCTTCGCGGCGCGCGAGCTCACCGAGCGCGAGCTGCTGCACCTGCCGCCGGCGTGGCGGGTCGCGGAGGTGACCGGCGCGGGCGACGACGTGGCCGACCTGCTCGGCCACGCGCGGCTGCCCGAGGACGCCACCGTGCTCGGCCCGGTCGTGGTGCCGCCCCCGCGGCGCGGGCCGGCCGCCGAGCCGCGCTCGCGCGCCCTCGTGGTGGCGCCGCGACCGGCCGGCCTCGAGCTCGCCTCCGCGCTGCGCGCCGCCGCCGCGATCCGCAGCGCGCGCAAGGAGGGCGGCCCGGTCGCGGTGCGGATCGACCCGGTGCGCATCGGCTGAGTCGGGCGGCGCCGCGGCCGTCCGTAGACTGGCCCCCTGCGTTCGTCGACGAAGGAGTGCCCTCCGTGGCCGTCAAGCCCATCCGCCTGTTCGGCGACCCGGTGCTCACCACCCCGGCGGCCCCCGTCGAGACCTTCGACAAGGAGCTGCGCAAGCTCGTCCGCGACCTCACCGACACCATGGTCGACGCCCCCGGCGTGGGCCTGGCCGCCCCGCAGCTCGGCGTGAGCCTGCGGGTGTTCGTCTACGACGTCGACGACGTCGTGGGCCACCTCATCAACCCGGTGCTCGACCTGAGCGACGAGACGCAGGAGGGCGACGAGGGGTGCCTGTCGGTGCCCGACCTCGCCTTCAACACCCGGCGCGCGATGCGCGTGGTGGCCAAGGGCATGAACGAGTTCGGCGAGCCCGTCGTGGTCGAGGGCTCCGAGCTGCTGGCCCGCTGCGTGCAGCACGAGACCGACCACCTCGACGGGATCCTGTTCATCGACCGCCTGGACCCCGAGACCCGCAAGGAGGCCATGCGTGCCATCCGCGAGGCCGAGTGGTTCGGGCAGCCCCCGGCGCAGGTGAAGATCTCGCCGCACCGCGTCTCCTCGCGCTGGCTGTGACCCGTGCGTCTCGTCTTCGCCGGCACGCCCGAGCCGGCGCTCCCGTCGCTGCGCGCCCTGCTCGGGTCCCGGCACGAGGTGGTCGCCGTCCTCACCCGCCCGGACGCCCCGGCGGGCCGGGGCCGCAGCCTGGTGCGCTCCCCGGTCGGGGCGCTGGCCGACGAGCACGGCATCGAGGTGCTCACGCCGCAGCGTCCCGGTGACCCCGGGTTCCTGGCCCGGCTCGAGCAGCTCGCCCCGGACTGCTGCCCCGTGGTCGCGTACGGCGCGCTGGTCCCGCGGGCCGCGCTGGCGGTGCCGCGCCACGGCTGGATCAACCTGCACTTCTCGGTGCTGCCGGCGTGGCGCGGGGCGGCACCGGTGCAGCACGCGGTGTGGCACGGCGACGACGTCACCGGGGCGAGCACCTTCCTGCTCGAGGAGGGGCTCGACACCGGGCCGGTGCTCGGAGTGGTGACCGAGGCGATCGGGCCGCGCGACACCGCCGGCGACCTGCTGGGCCGCCTGGCCACCAGCGGGGCGGGCTTGCTCGTGGCGACTCTGGACGCGATCGAGTCCGGCGTCATCGCCGCGGTGCGCCAGCCCGCCGACGGCGTGAGCTTCGCCCCCAAGATCACCGTGGAGGACGCCCGGGTCGACTGGGCGCAGCCCGCGGTCCGGGTGGATCGCCAGGTGCGGGCCTGCACCCCGGCTCCCGGGGCGTGGACGACCTACGCCGGCGAGCGGCTCAAGCTCGGCCCGGTGGACCTGCTGCCCGACGACGTCTCGCTCGCCCCGGGCGAGCTCGGCGTCGACAAGAACCGGGTCCGCGTCGGCACGGCGACCCACGCGGTGGTGCTCGGCGAGGTGCAGGCGCAGGGCAAGCGGGCGATGGCCGCCGCCGACTGGGCCCGCGGCACCCGGCCCCCGGCGGGCGAGCGGCTCGGCGCCGCGTGAGCCGGCCATGACCGAGCGGCCGCGCGGGCACCACACGCGTCCGGTGCAGTGGCGCCCGGACCGGCGCCACACCGACCCGGCGCGACTGGCCGCCTACGACGTGCTGCGGGCGGTGGAGGCCGACGGCGCCTACGCCAACCTCGTGGCGCCGCGCGTGCTGTCCGAGGCCGGTCTCGAGGGCCGCGACGCCGCCTTCGCCACGACGCTGGCCTACGGCACCCTCCGCCGCCGCGGGTTCCTCGACGCCGTGCTCGAGGCGTGCAGCGCCCGCCCGCTGTCCGAGGTCGACCCCGAGCTGCTCGACGTCCTGCGCCTCGGCGCGCAGCAGATCCTGTTCCTCGGCACGCCGCTGCACGCAGCGGTGGGGGAGACCGTGCAGCTCGCCCGTCTCGTGGGGGGCGAGGCGCGCAGCGGCTTCGCCAACGCCGTGCTGCGCCGCGTGGGCGAGCGCGACCTCGACGACTGGGTCGAGGAGGTGGCACCGGACCCGGACGTGGACGCCGTGGGCCACCTCGCCGTGGTGCAGTCGCACCCCCGGTGGGTCGTGGAGTCGCTGCACGACGCGCTCTCCGCGTGGGCCGGGTCGGCGTCCTGGGCCGAGACCGAGGACCTGCTCGCGGCCGACAACCTCAACGCCGGCGTCACGCTGGCCGCCCGCCCGGGCCGCTGCACGGTCGAGGAGCTGCTCGCGCTGCCGGGCACCTCGCCCGGGCGCTGGTCCCCCTACGCGGTGGCGCTGGCCTCGGGCAGCCCGGGCGGGCTCGCCCAGGTGCGCTCCGGCGCGGCCGGCGTGCAGGACGAGGGCAGCCAGCTCGTGGCGCTCGCGCTCGCGCGCGCCGAGGTCGCCGGGCCCGACCGCACCTGGCTCGACATGGCCGCCGGACCGGGCGGCAAGGCGGCGCTGCTCGCCGGCCTCGGGCTCGAGCGCGGCGCCGCGCTGCTGGCCGTCGACCGCGCGCCGCACCGCGCCCGGCTCGTCGCGCGGGCCCTCGAGGGCGCGCCGGGCCACCACGCGGTGGTGGCGGCGGACGCGACGCAGGGGCCCTGGGTGCCCGGCGGGTTCGACCGCGTGCTGCTGGACGCGCCCTGCTCCGGCCTCGGCGTCCTGCGCCGCCGGCCCGAGTCGCGCTGGCGGCGCTCGCCGGCCGACGTCTCCGCGCTGGCCTCGCTGCAGGCGCGGCTGCTCGCCTCGGCGGTGGCCGCGGTCCGGGTGGGCGGGGTCGTCGGCTACGCCACCTGCTCGCCGCACCTGGCCGAGACCACCGTGGTGGTCGAGGACGCCGTGCGCCGCGGCAACGTCGAGCGGGTCGACGTCCCCTCGCTGCTGCCCGAGGTGACCGGCACCGGGCCGGGCCCGGACCTGCGGCTGTGGCCGCACCTGCACGGCACCGACGGGATGTTCCTCGCCGTCCTGCGCCGCACCCGCTGAGCCCGGCGCGCGCGGTGCGTCGTGCCGCGCGCCGGCCCGCGGGCGATAGCGTGAGCCGCCATGGGCGTGCAGATCTCCCCGAGCATCCTGTCGGCCGACTTCGCCCGGCTGGCGCAGGAGTGCGAGCGCGTCGCCGGCGCGGCCGACTGGCTGCACGTCGACGTCATGGACAACCACTTCGTGCCCAACCTCACGATCGGGCTGCCGGTGGTGGAGGCGCTGCTGGCCACCGTGACGACGCCGGTCGACTGCCACCTCATGATCGAGGACCCCGACCGCTGGGCACCGGCGTACGCCGAGGCCGGCGCGGGGTCGGTCACCTTCCACGTGGAGGCCGCCGCGGCGCCGGTGCGCCTCGCCCGGGCGGTGCGCGCCGCCGGCGCGCGGGCGGGCATGGCGCTCAAGCCGGCCACGCCGGTCGACGGGTACGCCGACCTGCTGCCCGAGCTCGACATGCTGCTCGTCATGACCGTCGAGCCGGGCTTCGGCGGCCAGCGCTTCCTCGACGTCGTCGTCCCGAAGATCCGCCGGGCCCGCGAGCTGGTGAAGGGGCGCGACCTCGACCTGTGGATCCAGGTCGACGGGGGAGTGTCGGCCGAGACCATCGAGGTGTGCGCGGACGCCGGGGCGGACGTCTTCGTCGCCGGGTCCGCCGTGTACGGCGCCGAGGACCCGGCTGCGGCCGTGCGGGCGCTGGCGGCGCAGGCCCGGGCCGCCACCGACGCGTCCTGGTGGTGCGCCTCCGCGTAGACTCCCCGCCGTACGAGCACGAACCTGCTCGCGCGTCCCGGGATCGGTGCAAGTCCGAGCCGGCGGTGCCAGCCCGCGACCCGGCCACAGCCAGTGGCCGGTGGATCCGGTCAGCCAGGTCGTCGCCCCGAGCGACGACGGTCATCCGGAGCCGACGGTGAGAGTCCGGATGGGAGGTGACGCGCGCGGGTCGAGCGACGGTGCCCGGCGCGTGCGCGCGTCGCGGGCCCCGGCGTCGTCCTGCGCCGTTCGCGCCCCGTCCCGCTCCCGGGCCGGCGCAGCGGTCCGCACCGGGAGGACGACGTGAGAGCCGCCGACGATCGTGAGCGCGCCGCGCTCGCGCGCGCCGTCGAGCTCGCCGCGACCCCGGGCGTGCCCCACGGCCCCAACCCGCGCGTGGGCGCGGTGCTGCTCGCCCCGGACGGCACGGTCGTGGCCGAGGGCTTCCACCGCGGCGCCGGGACGCCGCACGCGGAGGCCGACGCGCTGGCCCGTGCCGGCGATCGTGCGGCCGGGACCACCGCGGTCGTCACGCTCGAGCCCTGCAACCACACCGGCCGCACCGGCCCCTGCGCGCAGGCCCTCGTGGCGGCCGGCGTCGCGCGGGTGGTGTTCGCCCAGTCCGACCCGAACCCCGTGGCGGCGGGCGGCGCACGCACCCTCGCCGCGGCCGGGGTCGACGTCGCCTCCGGGGCGCAGGCGGTCGGCGCCGAGCTGCTCGCCGCGGCCGAGGCGCTCAACGAGGCGTGGACGTTCGCGATGCGCCACGGCCGCCCGTTCGTCACCTGGAAGGCGGCCGCCACCCTCGACGGCCGGATCGCCGCCGCCGACGGCACCAGCCGCTGGATCACCTCGTCGCCGGCCCGGGCCGACGTCCACGCCCTGCGCGCCCAGGTGGACGCCGTCATGGTCGGCACCGGCACGGTCCTCGCCGACGACCCGCACCTCGGCGTGCGCCGCGACGGCCAGGTGGCGCCGGGCGCCCAGCCGCTACGCGTCGTGGTGGGCCGGCGCGACCTGCCGGCCGGCGCGCGCGTCCTCGACGCCACCGGCCCCACGCTGCACCTGCGCACCCACGACCCGGCCGAGGCCCTCGCCGCGCTCGTCCCGCACGACGTGCAGCACGTGCTCCTCGAGGGCGGTCCCCGCCTCGCCGCCGCCTTCGTGCGGGCGGGCCTGGTGGACGCCGTGCGCTGGTACGTCGCGCCCGCCCTGCTGGGCGCCGGCCAGCCGGCGCTGGCCGACGCGGGCATGTCCACGATCACCGACGCGTTGCGCCTCCAGGTGCGCGACGTCGCCCGCGTCGGCGACGACGTGCGCATCGACGCCCGGGTGGTCCGGGCGCAGGAGGACGGCACCGGCACCCCGCCGGGCCGCACCGGGCAGGAGGACTGAGGGTGTTCACCGGCATCGTCGAGGAGCTCGGGCACGTGGTGGCCGTCGAGCCCCAGCAGGACGCCGCGCGGCTGCGCATCCGGGGGCCGCTGGTCACCCAGGACGCCGTCCACGGCGCCTCGATCGCGGTCAACGGCGTCTGCCTCACCGTGGTCGAGCACGGGGACGGCGAGTTCACGGCCGACGTCATGCAGGAGACCCTCGACCGCTCCTCCCTCGGCGCCCTGGCCGCGGGGAGCCCGGTCAACCTCGAGCGACCCGTCACCCCCCAGGCGCGGCTCGGCGGGCACCTGGTGCAGGGCCACGTCGACGGGACGGGCACGATCCTCGAGCGCACCCCCAGCGAGCACTGGGAGGTCGTCCGCGTGTCGCTGCCCGACGACCTCGGCCGCTACGTCGTCGAGAAGGGCTCGATCACCGTCGACGGGGTGTCGCTCACCGTCGTGGAGGCCGGGCGCGACTGGTTCTCGGTGTCGCTCATCCCCACCACCCTGGCCCTGACCACCCTCGGCACCAAGGGGGTCGGCGACCCGGTGAACCTCGAGGTCGACGTCGTCGCCAAGTACGTCGAGCGCATGCTGCAGTGGAGGTCCGCATGACCACGCCCGAGCCCGTCGCCACCACGGCGTCGCACCACGCGGGCATCCGGCTCGACGCCGTCGAGGCCGCGATCGAGGCCGTGCGCGAGGGCCGCCCCGTCGTGGTGGTCGACGACGAGGACCGCGAGAACGAGGGCGACCTGATCTTCGCCGCGCAGCGGGCCACGCAGGAGCTCGTGGGCTTCATGATCCGGTGGACGAGCGGCTACATCTGCGTCGCGATGCCCGGCCGCGAGCTCGACCGCCTCGGCCTGCCCCCGATGACGCTCGTGAACGAGGACAAGAAGGGCACCGCCTACGCCGTCACCGTGGACGCCCGCGACGTGAAGGCGACCGGCATCTCGGCGGAGGACCGGGCCCGCACCATCAAGGTGCTCTCGGACTCGGCCACCGAGCCGTGGGAGCTCACCCGGCCCGGCCACGTCGTGCCGCTGCGCGCGATGGAGGGCGGCGTGCTGCGCCGGCCCGGCCACACCGAGGCCGCGGTCGACCTCGCCCGGCTGGCCGGGCTCTCACCGGCCGGTGCCCTGTGCGAGCTGGTCAACGACGACGGGTCGATGATGCGCGCGCCCGAGTGCCGGGCCTTCGCCGACCAGCACGGCCTGGTGATGATCTCCATCGCCGACCTCATCGCCTACATCCGGCGCTCCGAGCGTCAGGTCGAGCGGGCCGCCGACACCCGCCTGCCCACCGAGTTCGGCGAGTTCCGCGCGGTCGGCTACCGGTCCCGGCTCGACGGCATCGAGCACGTGGCGCTCGTGTGCGGCGACGTGGGCGACGGGGAGAGCATCCTCGTGCGGGTGCACTCCGAGTGCCTCACCGGCGACGTGTTCGGCTCGCGCCGCTGCGACTGCGGCCCGCAGCTCGAGGCGGCGCTGGCCGCCGTCGCCGCCGAGGGCCGCGGCGTCGTGCTCTACATGCGGGGGCACGAGGGCCGCGGGATCGGGCTGCTGCACAAGCTCCAGGCTTACGAGCTCCAGGACGGCGGCGCCGACACGGTGGACGCCAACCTCGCCCTCGGGATGCCCGCCGACGCGCGCGACTACGGCACCGGCGCGCAGATCCTCGCCGACCTCGGCGTGCGCAGCATGCGGCTGCTCACCAACAACCCGGCCAAGCGCGCCGGGCTCGAGGGCTACGGGCTGACCATCGTCGAGCGAGTCCCGCTCGAGGTGGCGCCCAACCGTGACAACGTGGCCTACCTGCGCACCAAGCGCGACCGCATGGGCCACGACTACCCCAGCGGGCTCGACCTCCCGGGCGACCCGGACAACCCCGAAGGGAACCCGTCATGAGCGGCACCGGAGCCCCGTCCCTCGACCTCGGGCGCGCGCGCGGGCTGCGCGTCGCCGTCGTCGCCTCCTCGTGGCACGAGCAGGTGATGGACGGCCTGGTGGCCGGCGCGCTGCGCGCGCTGGAGGACGCCGGCGCCGCCCACGAGGTGGTCCGCGTCCCCGGCGCGTTCGAGCTGCCGATCGTGGCCGGCGCCGCGGCGGCGGCCGGATACGACGCCGTCGTCGCCCTCGGCGTGGTGATCCGCGGCGGCACGCCGCACTTCGAGTACGTCTGCCAGGCCGCGACGGACGGGCTCACGCGGGTCGCGCTCGACTCGGGCGTCCCCGTGGGATTCGGCCTGCTCACCTGCGACACCGAGGAGCAGGCGCTGGCCCGGGCCGGGCTGCCCGGCTCCGAGGAGGACAAGGGCCGCGAGGCGGTCGAGGCCGCGCTGGCGACGGCGGCCACCCTGCGTGGGCTCGCGCCCAAGGGATCCGTAGGCTTCGCGTCGTGAAGACGTTCGAGGAGCTGCACGCCGAGCTGGTCACCAAGTGGGCCGAGAAGGACCCGGCGTCGGGCACGGTCACGCGCCTGCTCGAGGACGGCGTCCACGGGATCGGCAAGAAGGTGGTCGAGGAGGCCGCCGAGTCCTGGATGGCCGCGGAGTTCGAGGGCCGGGAGCGGGCGGCCGAGGAGATCGCCCAGCTGCTGTTCTTCACCCAGGTCCTCATGCTCGCGTCCGACGTGACCCTCGAGGACGTCTACCGGCATCTGTAGGCCCCCGGAGCGCGCCCCTGCGGCGCCGCGGGGGCACCGACGGTCCGTCGTCCCCTCATCCAGGAGTCCCCGTGCTGCGCGTCGCTCTGCCCAACAAGGGCCAGCTGTCCGATCCCGCCCGCGAGATGCTGCGCGAGGCGGGCTACCCCGCGGCGCACAGCGCCCGCGAGCTCGTCGTCCAGGACCCGGACAACGACGTCGAGTTCTTCTTCCTGCGCCCGCGCGACATCGCCACCTACGTCGCCACCGGCCAGCTCGACATCGGCATCACCGGCCTGGACCTCCTGCTCGACTCGGGGTCGGACGCAGAGACCCTGCTCGAGCTCGGCTTCGCCCCCTCGACCTTCCGCTTCGCGGTCCCCGCGGGCGGCGACATCGACTCGGTCGCCGGGCTGGCGGGGCGGCGGGTCGCGACGTCCTACCCGGGCCTGCTGGCCACCTGCCTGGCCGACCTCGGCGTGGAGGCCACCGTCGTCAAGCTCGACGGCGCGGTCGAGAACGCGGTGCGGCTCGGGGTGGCCGACGCCGTGGCCGACGTCGTGGCCACCGGCACCACGCTGAGGCAGGCGGGGCTGGTCGTGGTGGGGGAGCCGGTGCTGGTGAGCCAGGCGCTGCTCGTGCGCCGCAGCGGCGCACCGGCCGACCCGGCGGTCGACACGTTCGTGCGGCGCCTTCAGGGCGTCATCGTGGCCCGGGCCTACGTGCTCGTCGACTACGACATCCGCGCGGAGTCGGTGGAGGCGGCCTGCCGGATCACGCCGGGTATCGAGTCGCCCACGGTGTCGCCGCTGCACGACCAGGGCTGGGTGGCCGTGCGCGCGATGGTGCCCCGCCGCGACGTGCACCGGATCATGGACGAGCTCTACGACATGGGTGCCCGCGGGATCCTCGTGACCGACATCCACGCCTGCCGGCTGTGAGCCCGCGCGGGCCCCGGGCCCGTCGCCGGGCCCGGACGGCGGCGGGGCGGGGGAGTCAGGCGGTCGGGTCGGCCTCCGCGGCCTCGGCGGCGCGCACGCTGAGCACGGGGCAGGGCGAGCTGAACAGCACCGACGTCGCCGTGCTGCCGAGCAGGATCTTGCCCACCTGCGAGCGGCGCCGCAGGCCGATGACCACCAGCCGCGCCGCGTGCACCGTGGCCTGCTCGACGATGAGCTCCGCCGGCTCGTCGTCGGCGTACAGGTTCACGACCTCGGCGTCCACGCCCTGCTCGGCGAGGTTGGCGTGCAGGGCGTCGGAGTCCTGCTCGGCGCTGAAGTCCTCGAGCTCGCTGGGCTCTGGCTTGTTGACCACGACGAGCCGTTCCCCCTCGCGCAGCTGCGCGACCGCCGCCGCGAGCGCGGCCTCTCCCTCGGGGGTGCGGACGTATCCGACGACGACGGTCATGGGGCTCCGATCGGCAGCGCGGGTCTCGGGTGCCCCCGTTATAGCGCAGCGCCGGGCGGTGCGGGCGTGAGCGACGGCACCGGGCGGCGGTTCGAGGGCGTCGTCGTCCCCGAACCGGAGTTCGCCGGAGACGACGGCTCCGCCGACCCGCGCCTGGCCGCCGCCCTCGCCGCCCACGCCGAGGGCACGGCCGCGGCGCGCGAGGTGCTCGCGGCGCTGGCCACGGCGCGGCTCATGACACCGCTCGTCGCCGTCCTCGACGAGGAGGAGGTGCAGGGGGGCACCGGCCTGCGGGCGGAGAAGTCGAGCCACATGGCCTCGGTCAGCCTGCTCGCCGCCGACGGGCGCCGCGCCCTGCTGGCCTTCGCCTCGGTCGCCTCCATGGCGGGCTGGGACCCCGACGCGCGGGGCGTGCCGGCGCCGGCGGCCCGGGTGGCGGCCGCCGCGCTCGAGGAGGGCGCCGACGCCGTGATGCTCGACCTGGTCGGGCCGGTGCCGTTCGTCGTCGAGGGTCCCGACCTCGCCGCCCTCGCGCACGGCCGGGTCCACCGAGCGGAGGCCGACGCCGGGGTCCGCGCGGCCGTGGCGCGCTGCGCGGAGCGGGTCGCCGGCCTCCTCGACGTGCGCGCCGTCGACCCGGCCGAGCACGGCGAGCCCGACTGCGACCTGCTGGTGCTCGTGCGTGTGGAGCCCGGCGTCGACGCCGCGTCCGCGGCCGACGCGCTGGCGCGGGCCCTGCTCGCCGAGCCCGTCGTGGCGGGCGCGGCGCCGCGCGGCGTGGCGGTGGGGCTGCTGCCCGACGGGGCCTGACCCGCCGCACCGAGCAGGCCTCCCGGGCCCAGAGCGCGCCTCCCGCGTGTCGCACGGGCGGTCCGGACGGGCTTCGGGAGGATGTCCGCGTCCGCCTCCCGCCCGGATTGGGGTCGCCATGGCCACGCGCAAGTTGCTCGCGGAGTTCGTCGGAACGTTCCTGCTGGTCCTCATCGCCGTCGGTGCCGCCGTCTCCGGCCTCACCTCCGCCGGCGTGCTGTCGGTCGCCATCGCCTTCGGCTTCGTGCTGATCTTCGTCGCGTACGCCTTCGGACCGGTCAGCGGCGCGCACGTCAACCCGGCGGTCACCCTCGCGATGGTCGTGGCGCGGCGCCAGCCGATCGGCGAGGCGGTCGGCTACTGGATCGCCCAGGTGCTCGGGGCGATCGTGGCCGCCGGCGTGCTCAAGTACCTGGTGAGCTCCGGCGGCGTGACGGACGAGACCGGCGGCCTGGGCACCAACGCCTACGACAACGGCCACATCAGCATGGCCGGGGCGTTCGTGTTCGAGGTGCTCGCCACCGCGGCGTTCATCCTCGTGATCCTCATGGTGACCGACCGCTTCGCGACGGCGGCCGCGGCCGGCCTCGCCATCGGCGCCGCCCTCACGGCCATCCACACCTTCGGCATCCCGCTCGACGGCACGTCGGTCAACCCGGCCCGCTCGCTCGGCCCGGCGATCTTCGCCGGCGGCACGGCCCTGAGCCAGGTGTGGCTGTTCATCCTGGCGCCGCTCATCGGCGGCCTGCTCGGCGCCCTGGTCTACCCGTTCACCCGGGCCGGCGGCGAGGCGGTCGGGCAGCCGGACCTGGCCTGAGCGGCCGGGACACCCGCGGACCCGGGTCCGGGCGGGCGCCGGCGGCGCCCGGCCCGGACCGCCGCGGTTTGGGCCCGGGCGCCACCGCCCGGTACAGTTCTCCGCGGACCGGTCCGCCCCGGACGCAGGGGTGGGTCACACAAGCGGAGTTCTCGCTCCCACCCGCACGACCCCCGGGTCGTCGGGTCCAGGTCGAGGCGTCCCGACGGGGACGCCGCAGGCGCACCCCTCCGGGGGAGGCGCCGACGACTGCGAGGCCTCGCGCGTGTGCGCGGGGCCTCGATCCATGTCGGGGCCCGGACGCGGACCGACCCCCGAGCAACCCGAGGAGAGCCCATCAGCGCCGAGCCCCGCATCAACGAGCGGATTCGCGTCCCGGAGGTCCGACTGGTCGGACCCAACGGGGAGCAGGTCGGCATCGTGCGCATCGAGGATGCGCTGCGCCTGGCCGCGGAGGCCGATCTCGACCTGGTCGAGGTCGCGCCCATGGCCAAGCCGCCGGTCGCCAAGCTCATGGACTACGGCAAGTTCAAGTACGAGTCCGCCCTGAAGGCGCGTGAGGACCGCAAGAAGCAGGTCAACACCGTCATCAAGGAGATGAAGCTCCGCCCGAAGATCGACGACCACGACTACGAGACCAAGAAGGGTCACGTCGTCCGGTTCCTCAAGCAGGGCGACAAGGTCAAGATCACGATCATGTTCCGCGGACGCGAGCAGTCCCGGCCCGAGCTCGGGTTCCGGCTGCTCAAGCGCCTGGCCGACGACGTCGCCGACCTCGGCTTCGTCGAGTACTCGCCCAAGCAGGACGGCCGCAACATGATCATGGTCCTCGGCCCGCACAAGAAGAAGGCCGACGCCATGGCCGAGGCCAAGGCCGAGCGGGCCCGCCGCGGACCGGCCGGCGAGCTCGGGCCCGAGGCCGACGCCGAGGCGCCCGCCACGGCGGACGCCGCCGAGGCCTGACCGACCCGGCACCACCGCCGGCGGGCACCACCCGCCGGCACGCACGACGCAGGCACGCATCACGCACGGACCGCACCACCGCGCGACCCGGTCGGACCCGGCCGGCAGCACCCGGCCGCCCCGGCCCGCACCGCACGACCCGACGTACGAGGAGAACGGCGACATGCCGAAGCAGAAGACCCACAGCGGCGCCAAGAAGCGCTTCAAGGTGACCGGCTCGGGCAAGATCCTGCACGAGCGCACCAACCGGCGGCACCTGCTCGAGGTGAAGCCCACCAAGCGCACCCGCCGTCTCGCCGGCACCGCCGAGCTCGCGCCGGCCGACACCCGCAAGGTCAAGAAGCTTCTCGGCCGCTGAGCGCCGACCCCCGACGTCCCCCGCCGGGCCGGCCGGCCCGTCCGTGAAAGCAGGAGAACCCCCATGGCACGCGTGAAGCGGGCGGTCAACGCCCACAAGAAGCGCCGCGAGATCCTCGAGCAGGCCAGCGGCTACCGCGGGCAGCGCTCGCGCCTGTACCGCAAGGCCAAGGAGCAGGTGCTCCACTCCGAGGTCTACGCGTTCAACGACCGCCGCAAGCGCAAGGGCGACTTCCGCCGCCTCTGGATCCAGCGGATCAACGCCGGGGCGCGCGCCAACGGCATGACGTACAACCGCCTCATCCAGGGCCTCAAGGCCGCGGGTGTCGAGGTCGACCGCCGCATGCTCGCCGAGCTCGCCGTCAACGACCCGACCGCGTTCGCGGCCCTGGTCGCCACGGCCAAGGCCGCGCTGCCGGACGACGTCAACGCGCCCGTCTCGGCCTGACCCCGCACGTCCCGGCCGTCCCGGTCGCGCGACGCGCATGAGCGGCTCCGAGCTCACCTCCACCCGCGGTCCGCGGGTGACGGCGGCTCGCCGGCTGGTCAAGCGCGCGTTCCGCGACCGGGACGGCCGTTTCCTGGCCGAGGGCCCGCAGGCCTGCCGCGAGGCGGCCGCGGCCGGGCCCGGCGTCCTGCTCGAGCTCTACGTCACCGCCGAGGCCGCCTCCCGGCACGCCGACCTCGTCGCCGCGGCCCGGGCGGCGGGGGCCGAGGTGCTCCCGGCCTCCGGCGAGGTGGTGGCCTCGCTGTCGGGCACCGTGACCCCCCAGGGCATGGTCGGGGTCTGCGCCCGGGTCGAGGCCTCGCTCGACGCCCTCCTGGCCTCGCGCCCCTCGCTCGTGACGGTGCTGGCGCATGCGCGCGACCCCGGCAACGTCGGCACCGTGATCCGCTCCTCGGACGCCGCCGGGGTGGCCGGCGTCGTGCTCACCGAGGGCAGCGTCGACCACCTCAACCCCAAGGCCGTGCGCGCCAGCGCCGGCTCGGTCTTCCACCTGCCCGTGGTCGCCGGTCCCGAGGTCGGGCCCCTCGTCGACGGCCTGCGCGCCGCGGGGCTGCGGGTGCTGGCCGCGGACGGCGCGGGCACGCGCGACCTCGACGACCTGCTCGACGACGGCACCCTCACCGCCCCGACCGCGTGGGTCTTCGGCAACGAGGCGTGGGGCCTGCCGCCGGACGTGCGGGACCGCTGCGACGAGGTGGTGCGCGTCCCCATCCACGGCCGGGCGGAGAGCCTCAACCTGGCCACCGCGGCGGCCGTGTGCCTGTACGCGTCCGCGCGGGCGCAGCGGCGCGGTCCGGACGGGTCTTCGGCAAGGCTTCCCTAACCGGGCAGTGTGACGAAACACTTACGGCCCCAACGCTTTTCAGCGGTCCAGATGCGTCAGACTGACCCTGGTCGCGCTGCGGTCGGAGTGGCGCGTGTGCCCGAGAGGGGTCGTCGCATGTCGCGCAACCACCTGAAGCTGCCGCTGCTCGAGGAGACCGGCTACGTCGTCCTCGACTCCTACCAGAACCCCATCGACCCGGCCGAGTGGAAGGACCTCGAGTACGTCGACTGGAAGTCCTCCGGCGACACCCGCTTCGCGCCGCTGGCCTCGGCGTACGGCCAGGTCGAGTGCAACGGCTTCTGGCACTTCGACCCGCCCAAGCCGGACAAGGACGGCGTCTGGATCGACTCGCAGACCGCCGTGGCCCCCACGCTCGTCGAGCGCGTGAAGGCGATCGGGGCCAACGTGGGACGCTGCCGCATCATCGAGCTGCAGCCCAACACCTACGCGGACGCGCTCTACAACAGCCACCTCGACGACAACAACCGGCTCAACCCGGACGGCGAGGGCTGGGTGCTGCGCTGCTTCATGCAGCTGACCCACAACCCCGACTCGGTGATGGTGCTGCGCGAGGACATCGACGACCCGTCCACCGAGACGCGGATCTCGCTGCCGGCCGGCGCCCAGCTCGTGGTCGACAGCGAGCGGATGTGGCACTCGGTGTGGCACCAGGGCGACGAGCCGCGCTACTGCCTCATCACCTCGGTCGAGTCCGGGCCGGAGCTCGAGAAGTGGCTGTGGGAGAACTCGCCGACGACGCACGTCGAGAGCGCCTTCCTCGACCAGGGCACCGCCGTCGAGGGCGAGATCCTCGCCCAGCAGCGCCGCGCGGCGCGCACGGCGTACTACGGCTACGACCCCACCCGGGTGATGTCGGAGGCCTGACCCCCGGACGCGGCGGGTGGCGCCCGGACGCGTGAGAACGGACACACCGCTACTTAGGGTTACCTAAGTAGCGGTGTGTCTGCGGCATGATGGACCCGGACGGACCCCCCGACGTGTGAGGAACCGATGGCGTACACCGAGAACGGCTACACCAAGCTTGAGGCCTTCCGTGAGAACGGCTACGTGGTGCTCGACAGCTACGACCAGGCGGCGGACCCGCAGGAGTGGCTCGACATCGAGTACGTCGACTGGAAGTCGTCGGGCGAGACCCGCTTCGCGCCCCTCGCCTCGGCCTACGGCGACCTCGAGTGCGACGGGTTCTGGAACCACACCCCGCCCAAGACCGACAAGGACGGCGTCTGGGTGCCGGCGAACGCGGACAAGGCGCCGAACCTCGTGCGCCGCGCGCAGGAGCCCGGGGCCAACATCGGGCGCTGCCGCGTGATCGAGCTGCAGCCGAACCTCTACGGCGAGACGCTCTACAACTTCCACCGCGACGACAACAACCGGCTCAACCCCGAGGGCACCGGCTGGATCGTGCGCGGATTCTTCAACCTCACCGACAACCCGGACTCGGTGATGGTGCTGCGCGAGGACAAGGACGACCCCTCGACCGAGACCCGGATCCCGCTGCCGGCCGGCGCGCAGCTCATCGTCGACACCCAGCGGCTCTACCACGCGGTCTGGCACCAGGGCGACGCCCCGCGCTACTGCCTCATCACCTCGTGGGAGTCCGGCCCCGAGCTCGAGGCCTACATCGAGAAGTACCACGGCGTGAGCCGGGTCGACTCCTACCCGCTCACCGACGAGGAGCTGGCCGCCGGCGAGCAGCTCGCGGCCGACAAGCGGGCCGCGCGCGCCGCAGCGCTGGCGGCGCGCGGTGCGGACCCGCGCTTCGGCGACGGCACGCTGCGGGTGCACGAGGAGTCGATGGGCATGGAGCAGGAGCAGCTCTCCGAGGCCTGATCCGTCCTCCTCGTGGCGCGCCGAGCGCCAACCTGGTCGACCCGGGCGCGGGTCGCGGCCTAGTGTCGGGCCGTGACCCGCGCCCGTTCCCGTCGTGACGCCGCCGCCGGCGGCCGCACGACGCTGGGCTCCTGCGGGCGATTTCGCCGGCGCTGACCGGCGCCTGCACCCTTCGGGCCCGCGACGGTCGGCGCCTGCTCCGTTGCCTAGACTCGTCGCCGCCCGCGCGTCCCGCGGGCATCGTCCGGAGAAGAGCGAGCATGTCCGCCCCCAACAAGTCCTTCGACCCGGTCGAGGTCGCCGTGTTGCAGCCCGAGGCCGTGCAGGCCGCCGTCGACGACGCCCTGGCCGCGATCGCCGCCGCCGCCGACCTCGACGCGCTCAAGGAGGTGCGGCTCGCCCACGCCGGCGACCGCAGCCCGCTCGCGCTGGCCAACCGCGAGATCGGCGCGCTGCCCCCGCAGGCCAAGGCCGAGGCCGGCAAGCGCGTCGGGCAGGCGCGCGCGACCGTCCGCGAGGCCCTCGAGCGCCGCCAGGCCGAGCTCGAGGACGAGCGCGACGCGCGCGTGCTCGTCGAGGAGGCCGTCGACGTCACGCTGCCGTACGACCGCCGCCCGGTGGGCGCCCGGCACCCCCTCACGACGCTCCAGGAGCGCGTGGAGGACGTGTTCGTCGCCATGGGATGGGAGGTCGCGGAGGGCCCCGAGGTCGAGGCCGAGTGGATGAACTTCGACGCCCTCAACATCGGCCCCGACCACCCGGCGCGCACGATGCAGGACACCTTCTTCGTCGGCTCCGAGGACTCCGGCGTCGTCCTGCGCACCCACACCTCGCCGGTCCAGATCCGCTCGATGCTCGACCGCCCGCTGCCCATCTACGTCGTGTGCCCGGGCAAGGTGTTCCGCACCGACGAGCTCGACGCGACGCACACGCCGGTCTTCCACCAGGTCGAGGGCCTCGTCGTCGACGAGGGCATCACAGTGGCCGACCTCAAGGGCACCATGGAGCACTTCGCCGCGGCGATGTTCGGCCGCGGCATCCGCACCCGGTGGCGGCCGTCGTACTTCCCCTTCACCGAGCCCTCGCTCGAGTTCGACATCTGGTTCACCGAGGCCAAGGGCGGCCCGCGCTGGATCGAGTGGGGCGGCTGCGGGATGGTCAACCCGCGGGTGCTGCGCGCCTGCGGGATCGACCCGGACCGCTACTCGGGCTTCGCGTTCGGCATGGGCATCGAGCGGACCCTGATGTTCCGCCACGAGGTCACCGACATGCGCGACATGGTCGAGGGCGACGTGCGGTTCGCGACCCGGTTCGGAACGGAGATCTGATGCGCGTCCCCCTGTCGTGGCTGCGCGAGTACGTCGACCTGCCCGAGCACGCCGACGTCGAGGACATCGGCGTGCGCCTCGTGGAGTCCGGGCTCGAGCTCGAGGAGACTGTCCACGTCGCGGCCGACGTCACCGGCCCGCTCGTGGTCGGCCGGGTGCGCGAGATCGAGGAGCTGACCGGCTTCAAGAAGCCCATCCGCTGGTGCCAGGTCGAGGTCGGCGACGCGCACGGCCACCCGGACACCCCCGGGGTGCGCGGGATCGTCTGCGGCGCCCGCAACTTCGTCGCCGGCGACCTCGTCGTCGTCGCCCTCCCCGGCGCCGTCCTCGCGGGCGGGTTCGCCATCGCCTCGCGCGAGACCTACGGCCACGTCTCCGACGGCATGATCTGCTCGGAGCGCGAGCTCGGGCTCGGCGAGGACCACGACGGCATCATCGTGCTCCCGCCCGGCACCGCCGCGGTGGGCGCGGACGCCGGTCCCGTCGTCGGGCTCGGCGACGTCGTGTTCGACGTGACGGTGACCCCGGACATGGGGTTCTGCCTGTCGATGCGCGGCGTGGCGCGCGAGCTGGCGGCCCGCTACGGCACCACGTTCCGCGACCCGGTGCTCGACGACGCCGGCCTGCCGGCCCCGGTGCCCGGCGACGCGCACGAGTGCGTCGTGGAGGACCTCGCGGGCTGCGACCTGTTCACGCTGCGCACGCTCGTGGGCGTCGACCCGGCCGCGCCGTCGCCGTACTGGATGCGCCGACGCCTCGTGATGAGCGGCATGCGGCCCGTGTCGCTGGCCGTCGACGTCACCAACTACGTGATGCTCGAGACGGGCCAGCCCCTGCACGCCTTCGACCGGGCCAAGCTGCGCGGCCCGGTCCGCGTGCGCCGGGCGGCACCGGGGGAGCGGCTCGAGACCCTCGACCACGTGGAGCGGACCCTCGACGCCGCGGACCTGCTCATCGCCGACGACCGGGGGCCCATCGGGCTGGCCGGCACGATGGGCGGCCTCGACACCGAGGTCGACGACACCACGCGCGAGATCGCGCTCGAGGCGGCCCACTTCTCGGCCCCGGCCGTCGCCCACATGTCGCGCCGGCACAAGCTCTCCAGCGAGGCCTCGCGCCGGTTCGAGCGCGGCGTGGACCACGACCTCGCGCCGTACGCCTCCGAGCGCGCCGCCGCGCTGCTGCTGCGCCACGGGGGTGGCAGCTACGTCGGGATGACCGCCGTGGAGGCCGCGCGCGAGCCCGTCGTGGTGGAGCTCGACCCGGCCCTGCCCGGGCGGGTGGCCGGCGTCCCCATCGAGCGCGACGTGGTCGTCGACCGGCTCGCCGCGGTGGGCGCGACCGTGGCCGACGCCTCGGCGGCGGTCCTCGCGGTGACCCCGCCGAGCTGGCGTCCGGACCTCGTCGACCCGGCCGACCTCGTCGAGGAGGTGCTGCGCCTCGGCGGCTACGACGCCATCGCGCCCACGGTGCCCCGGGCCCGGGCCGGCTTCGGCCTCACCGAGGACCAGCGGGCTCGCCGGCGCGCGGGGCGCGCCCTGGCCGCCGCCGGCTACGTCGAGGCGCTCGCCTACCCCTTCGTGGGCGACGCCGACCTCGACGCCCTGGGCCTGCCCGCGGACGACCCGCGTCGGGCCGCGCTGCTGCTGGCCAATCCGCTCTCCGACGAGCAGCCGGCCCTGCGCACGACCCTGCTGCCGGGGCTGCTCGCGACGCTGCGCCGCAACGTGGGCCGGGGCGCCTCCGACGTCGCGCTGTTCGAGACCGGCTCGGTGTTCCGGCTGCGGGAGGGCCAGAGCCCGCGCGGGGTCACCGACCCGCCCCGCCCCTCCGTGCTCGGCCGTCCCTCCGACGCCGACCTCGCCACGCTCGAGGGGCTGCTGCCCGACCAGCCCCACCACGTGGCGGTGGCCCTGGCCGGGCTGCGGACCCCCTCCGGCTGGTGGGGGCCGGGCGAGCCCGCCTCGTGGGCCGACGCCGTCGAGGCGGCCCGCGTGGTCGCCGCGGCCGTGGGCGCCGCGCTCGAGGTGCGCCACGGCACCGCCCCGGCCCCGTGGCACCCCGGCCGCTGCGCGGAGCTCGTCGTGGCCGGCGAGGTGGTCGGCCACGCGGGGGAGCTGGCCCCCCGGGTGTGCGAGAGCGCCGGGCTGCCCCGGCGCACCGCGGCCATGGAGCTCGACCTCGGTGCGCTCATCGCCGTCTCGGGCGGCGTCGTGCGACCCGGGCCGCTCTCGTCGTACCCGGTCGCCAAGGAGGACGTCGCGCTCGTCGTGGACGCCGGCGTGCCCGCGGCGGCGGTGCAGGCCGCCCTCGAGGCGGGCGCGGGCGAGCTGCTGGAGTCGGTGCGGCTCTTCGACGTCTACACCGGCGAGCAGGTGGGGGAGGGTCGCCGGTCGCTGGCCTTCGCCCTGCGCTTCCGCGCCCCGGACCGCACGCTCACCGTCGAGGAGGTCGTCGCCGCGCGCGACGCGGCGGTGGCCGCGGCCGGCGCGGCCGTGGGCGCGGTGCTGCGCGGCTGAACCCCCCCGGCTCCCGGCAATATCGGAATATGTGTATATTGCCGGGGTGAGCACCGCCCCCCTCGTCGCGGCCGTCGTCGGCGCCTCCGGCTACGCCGGTGGCGAGGTCGTGCGCCTGCTGCTCGGCCATCCCCACCTCGAGGTGGGTCCGCTCATGGCCGCGGGCAGCGCCGGCGCCCGCGTCGGCGACCTGCACCCCGGCCTCGCCGCGCTCGGCGAGCGCACGTTCCTGCCGACCGACCCCGACGCGCTGGCCGAGGCGGACGTCGTCTTCCTCGCCCTGCCGCACGGCGAGTCCGGCGCCGTCGCCGCCCGGCTCCCGGCCGACACGGTGGTGATCGACCTCGGCGCCGACCACCGGCTCGAGGACGACGCGGCCTGGACGACGTACTACGGCGGTCACTACGCCGGCCACTGGACCTACGGCATGCCCGAGCTCGCCGGCCACCGCGAGCAGGTCGCGGCCTCGCGCCGTGTGGCCAACCCGGGCTGCTACCCGACGGGGGTGATCCTCGGGCTCGCCCCGCTGCTGCAGGCAGGGCTGGTCGAGCCCCACGACGTCGTGGTGGTCGCGGCGTCGGGCACCACCGGGGCCGGCCGCAAGCCGAGCGACGCGCTGCTGGCGAGCACCGTGATGGGCCAGCTCTCGACGTACAAGGCCGGCGGCGTGCACCAGCACACGCCGGAGATGGAGCAGGGGCTCGGCGAGGTGGCCGGCGAGCCCGTGACGGTGTCGTTCACCCCGGTGCTCGCGCCGATGCCGCGCGGGATCCTGGCGACCTCCACCGCGCGCCTCGCCGGGCCCGCGGGCACCGAGGAGCTGCACGAGGTGCTGCATGCGGCGTACGCCGACGAGCCGTTCGTGACGGTGCTGCCCCCCGGCGCGTGGCCGCAGACCGGGGCCACCCTCGGGGCGAACTCGGTGCACCTGCAGGCCGCCGCCGACCCGCACTCGGGGCGCGCCGTGGTCGTCTCCGCGATCGACAACCTGGTCAAGGGCGCGGCCGGGGCCGCGGTGCAGAACGCCAACCTCGCGCTGGGGCTGCCCGAGACCGCGGGGCTCACCGCGATCGGGGTCGCGCCGTGAGCGTCACCGCCGCCGCCGGCTTCCGGGCGGCCGGGGTGGCGGCCGGCCTGAAGTCCTCCGGGGCGCCCGACGTCGCGCTCGTGGTCAACGACGGGCCGCAGCACGCGGCCGCGGGCGTCTTCACCCGCAACCGGGTCAAGGCCGCGCCCGTGCTCTGGTCGCAGCAGGTGCTGCGCGCCGGCGTCGTGCGCGCGGTGGCCCTGAACTCCGGCGGCGCCAACGCCTGCACCGGCTCGGACGGCTTCCTCGACACCCACCGCACCGCCGAGCACGTGGGCGGCCTGCTCGGGATCGGGGCCGGCGACGTCGCGGTGTGCTCGACCGGACTGATCGGCGTCCGGCTGCCGATGGACCGCCTGGTGGCCGGCCTCGACGACGCCCACGCGTCCCTCGCTGCCGACGGCGGCGCGGACGCGGCCACCGCGATCATGACCACGGACTCGGTCCCCAAGACGGCGGTGGCCTCGGGCGACGGGTTCACGGTGGGCGGGATGGCCAAGGGCGCGGGCATGCTCGCGCCCTCGCTCGCCACGATGCTGGTGGTGCTGACCACCGACGCCGTCGCCGACGCCGCCTCGCTCGACGCGGTGCTGCGCGAGGCCACCCGCACCACCTTCGACCGCGTGGACTCCGACGGGTGCACCTCGACCAACGACACCGTGCTGCTGCTCGCGAGCGGCGCCTCCGGCGTCGCGCCCGGACACGACGCCCTGCTCGAGGCCGTGGGCCGCGTGTGCGCGGCCCTCGCCCGCGCTCTCGTGGCCGACGCCGAGGGGGCCAGCAAGGACATCCGCATCGACGTGGTGCGCGCGGCCACGGAGGCCGACGCCGTCGGGGCCGGACGGGCGATCGCGCGGGCGAACCTGGTCAAGTGCGCGATCCACGGCGAGGACCCCAACTGGGGCCGCATCCTGGCCGAGCTCGGGATGACCGACGCCGCGTTCGAGCCGGACGCCGTCGACGTCGCGATCAACGGGGTGTGGGTCTGCCGCGACGGCGCCACGGGCGAGGACCGCGATCTGGTCGACATGAGCGCGCGCGAGGTGGTCGTCACGGTGGACCTGCGCGCGGGCACGGAGTCGGCCACCGTGTGGACCAACGACCTCACGGCCGAGTACGTGCACGAGAACTCGGCGTACTCCACATGAGCACCACGACCGGCGGCCCGGTCGGCTCTGCCGCCTCGCACGCGGCGGAGCGGGAGGCGGCGCTGCTCAAGGCGTCGGTGCTCGCCGAGGCCCTGCCCTGGCTCGAGCGCTTCCACGGCGCCACGGTCGTGCTCAAGTACGGCGGCAACGCCATGGTCGACCGCGCGCTGGGCGAGGCCTTCGCGGCCGACGTGATGTTCCTGCGCATGGCGGGCCTGCGGCCGGTGGTGGTCCACGGTGGCGGCCCGCAGATCAGCACGATGCTCGAGCGCCTCGGGATCCCGGGGGAGTTCCGCGGCGGCTACCGCGTGACCAGCCCCGAGGCCATGGACGTCGTGCGCATGGTGCTCACCGGCCAGGTGCAGCGGGAGGTCGTCGGGCTGCTCAACGCCCACGGGCCGTACGCCGTGGGGCTCTCGGGCGAGGACGCGCACCTGTTCACGGCAGAGCGCCGGGGCGTGGTGGTCGAGGGCGAGACCGTCGACGTCGGGCTCGTGGGCGAGGTGGTCGACGTGCGCCCCGACTTCGTGCTGCGGCTGCTCGACGACGGCCTGGTGCCCGTCGTGTCCTCCGTGGCCCGGGGCGCCGACGGCGCGGTCTACAACGTCAACGCCGACACCGCGGCGGCCGCGCTCGCCGTCGCGCTGCGCGCCGACAAGCTCGTCGTGCTCACCGACGTCGAGGGCCTCTACGCGGACTGGCCGGCCAGCGACGAGGTGATCCGGCGCATCGCCGTGGGGGAGCTCGAGACGATGCTGCCGACGCTGTCGAGCGGCATGGTGCCGAAGATGGAGGCGTGCGCGCGGGCGGTCCGCGGCGGCGTCCCCCGGGCGCACGTGATCGACGGGCGGCTGCCGCACGCCGTGCTGCTCGAGGTGGTCACCACGGCGGGCGTGGGCACGATGGTGCTGCCCGACCACGCCCCGCTGTTCGAGGACGAGGCGGAGCAGGCATGACCACGCACCCCAGCGGCACGACGGTCACCCCGACGTCGGCCCCCGCCACCGCGGCGCTCCAGGCGCGCTGGGACGCGGTCATGATGCGCAACTACGGCACGCCGCCGCTGGCGCTGGCGCGGGGCGAGGGCTCGACCGTGTGGGACGTCGACGGCCGCCGCTACCTCGACCTCGTGGGCGGCATCGCGGTGAGCTCCCTGGGCCACGCGCACCCCGCCGTCGTCGAGGCTGTCGCCCGCCAGGTCGCGACACTCGCGCACACCAGCAACCTCGCGATCCACGAGCCCGGCGTCGCGCTCGCCGAGCGGCTCGCCTCGATGCTGCCCGGGCGCACCCGGGTGTTCCTCTGCCAGGACGGCGCCACCGCCAACGAGGCCGCGCTCAAGATCGTGCGCAAGCGCACGCAGGGGCTGCGCACCGAGGTGGTGGCCACCCACGGCGGGTTCCACGGGCGCACGCTCGGGGCGCTGTCGGTCACCGGCAGCCCCGCCAAGCGGGCCCCGTTCGAGCCGCTCCCCGGCCCGGTCACGTTCGTCGAGTTCGGCGACCTCGCCGCGATGCGGGCCGCGGTCACCGACCGCACGGCGGCGGTGATCGTGGAGCCGGTGCAGGGCGAGGCGGGGGTCGTCGTCCCGCCGCCGGGCTACCTCGCCTCGGTGCGCCAGATCGCCGACGGCGCAGGGGCGCTGCTCGTCGTGGACGAGGTGCAGTCCGGGATCGGCCGCGCCGGCGAGTGGCTCATGAGCGCGGCGCAGGGCGTGGTGCCGGACGTCGTGACCCTCGCCAAGGGCCTCGGCGGCGGCCTGCCGATCGGGGCGGTGCTCGCCACCGGCGCCGCCGCGGAGGTGCTGACCCCCGGCGACCACGGGTCCACCTTCGGCGGCAACCCGGTGTCGTGCGCGGCCGCGCTCGCGGTGCTGCGCACCATCGACGAGGAGGGCCTGCTCGAGCACGTCCGCGCGACGGGGGAGCGGTGGGCCGCCGCGTTCGACGCCGTCGACCATCCGCTGCTCGCGGCGCACCGCGGCGTGGGCCTCTGGCGCGCCCTCGAGCTCGCGCAGCCGGTGGCCGCCGCCGTCGAGGCGGCGGCCCCCGAGGCCGGCTTCCTGGTGAACGCCGTGCGCCCCACGTCGATCCGCCTCGCCCCGCCGCTGGTGCTCACCGAGGCGGAGGCGGACTCCTTCGTGGCCGCGCTCCCCGCCGTGCTGGACGCCGCCGCATGAGCGCCCCCGCGACCAAGAACGCCCGGCGGGCGCGCATCGTCGACCTGCTCGAGCACCACGCCGTGCCCAACCAGGCGCGCCTGGCGGAGCTGCTGGCCGCCGACGGGGTCTCGGTCACCCAGGCCACCCTGTCGCGCGACCTCGACGACCTCGGCGCGACCAAGGTGCCCGGTCCCGACGGGTCCCTCGTGTACGCCGTCCCCGGCCAGGGCGGGGACGCCTCGCCGGTGGCGGCCGTCGCGGACGAGGCGGCCGTGGCCCGGCTGGCCCGGGTCGCCTCCGAGGTGCTGGTCTCCGCCGACAGCTCGGCCAACCTGGTCGTGCTGCGGACCCCGCCCGGGGCTGCCCAGTTCCTGGCCTCCGCCATCGACCACACCGTCCTGCCCACGGTGCTCGGCACCGTCGCCGGCGACGACACCGTCCTCCTCGTGACCCGCGACCCCCAGGGCGGCAGCGACGTCGTCGCTGCGATGCTGAGCCTCGCGGAGAACGGGCGATGACCCCCGCAACCGCAGCACGACAGACGACGAAAGAGGGACGACCGTGACCGATCGCGTGGTGCTCGCCTACTCCGGCGGGCTCGACACCTCCGTGGCCATCGGGTGGATCGCCGAGGAGACGGGGGCCGAGGTCGTCGCCGTGGCGATCGACGTCGGCCAGGAGGGCGAGGACCTGGAGGTCATCCGCAAGCGGGCGCTGGCCTGCGGCGCGGTCGAGGCCTACGTGGCCGACGCCCGCGACGAGTTCGCCGAGCAGTACTGCCTGCCGGCGCTCAAGGCCGACGCCCTCTACATGGACCGCTACCCGCTGGTCTCGGCGCTGTCCCGGCCGGTGATCGTCAAGCACCTGGTGACGGCCGCGCGCCAGCACGGCGCGACCGTCGTCGCCCACGGCTGCACGGGCAAGGGCAACGACCAGGTGCGCTTCGAGGTGGGCATCGCCAACCTCGCGCCGGACCTCACCTGCATCGCGCCGGTGCGCGACTACGCGATGACGCGCGACAAGGCGATCGAGTTCGCCGAGCGCAACAGCCTCCCGATCGACCAGAGCAAGAAGTCGCCGTACTCGATCGACCAGAACGTGTGGGGCCGCGCGGTCGAGACCGGGTTCCTCGAGGACATCTGGAACGGGCCGATCGAGGACGTCTACTCCTACACGCAGGACCCGGCCGTGGCGCGCGAGCCCGACGAGGTCGTCATCACCTTCACGCAGGGCGTGCCGACCGCGATCGACGGGCGTCCCGTGACGATGCTCGAGGCCATCCAGGAGCTCAACCACCGGGCCGGCGGCCAGGGCGTCGGCCGACTGGACATGGTCGAGGACCGGCTCGTGGGCATCAAGAGCCGCGAGGTCTACGAGGCGCCCGGCGCGATCGCCCTGCTCACCGCGCGCGCGGAGCTCGCCAACGTCACGGTCGAGCGCGACCTCGCCCGGTACGCCCGCGGCGTCTCGCAGCGCTGGAGCGAGCTGGTGTACGACGGCCTGTGGTTCTCCCCGCTCAAGCGGGCGCTCGACGGCTTCCTCGACGAGGTCAACGCCACGGTCACCGGCGACATCCGGATGACCCTGCACGCGGGCCGCGCCGTCGTCACCGGCCGGCGCAGCGAGGAGTCGCTCTACGACTTCAGCCTGGCCACCTACGACACCGGTGACACCTTCGACCAGTCGCTGGCCAAGGGTTTCGTGGAGCTGTGGGGCCTGCCCAGCAAGATCGCCGCGAAGCGCGACGAGCGGCTGGGCCGCGACCTTGGCTGACGACGGCGCCGGCCAGCGGCTGTGGGGCGGGCGGTTCGAGGGCGGGCCGTCCGACGCGATGGCCGCGCTGTCGCTGTCGGTGCACTTCGACTGGCGGCTGGCGCCGTACGACCTGGCCCAGAGCCGCGCGCACGCGCGGGTGCTGCACCGCGCCGGGCTGCTGTCCGACGACGACCTCGAGGCCATGCTGGGCGGCCTCGACGGGCTGGAGGCGGATGTGCGCAGCGGCGCCTTCGTGCCGGCGCCGGGCGACGAGGACGTGCACTCCGCGCTCGAGCGGGGCCTCACGGAACGGCTCGGCGTGCTCGGCGGCCGGCTGCGCGCCGGCCGGTCGCGCAACGACCAGGTGGCCACCGACCTGCGCCTGTTCCTGCGCGACCACGCCCGGCCGCTCGCGTCGGCCGTCGTCGACCTCCAGCGGGCGCTGCTCGAGCAGTCGTGGCGCCACGTCGAGACGGCCGCGCCCGGCTTCACCCACCTGCAGCACGCCCAGCCCGTCTCGTTCGGGCACGAGCTGGCCAAGCACGTGCACGCGCTCGGGCGCGACCTCGAGCGGCTCGCGGACTGGGACCGGCGCACGGCCCTCTCGCCCATGGGCGCCGGCGCCCTCGCCGGGTCGTCGCTGCCGCTCGACCCGCAGGCAGTGGCCGCCGAGCTCGGGTTCCGCGGCGCGGTGCCCAACTCCATCGACGCGGTGAGCGACCGCGACTTCGTGGCCGAGTTCTGCTTCGTCGCCGCGATGGTCGGGGTGCACCTCTCGCGGCTGGGGGAGGAGATCTGCCTCTGGACCTCGCGCGAGTTCGCCTGGGCCCAGCTCGACGACGCCTGGTCCACCGGCTCCTCGATCATGCCGCAGAAGAAGAACCCCGACGTCGCGGAGCTGGCCCGCGGCAAGGCCGGGCGGCTGGTGGGCGACCTGACGGCGATCCTGACCGTGCTCAAGGGGATGCCGTTCGCCTACAACCGCGACCTGCAGGAGGACAAGGAGCCGGCCTTCGACGCGCTCGACACGCTGCTGCTGGTGCTGCCGGCGATGACCGGCTGCGTCGCCACGCTGCGGTTCGACGTCGAGCGCATGGCCGACTCGGCCCCGCAGGGCTTCGCCCTCGCGACCGACATCGCCGAGTGGCTGGTGCGCCAGGGGGTCGCCTTCCGCGAGGCGCACGAGGTCGCCGGGGGCTGCGTGCGCCGGGCCGAGGCGCGCGGCGTCGAGCTGTGGGACCTCACCGACGACGAGCTGCGCGGCATCAGCGAGCACCTCACGCCCGCCGTCCGCGGCGTGCTCACCGTGCGCGGCGCGCTGGAGGCGAGGTCGGCGTTCGGCGGCACGGCCCCGGCCCGGGTGCGCGAGCAGCTCGAGCAGCTCGGCGCCACCGTGGACGCGGGGGCGGCCTGGGCCGCCGCGCGTCCGGGCGGCTGACCCGGGCACCCGCGTGGCCGGCGTCCTCCCGCGGTCCTTCTACGACCGGCCCGCCCCGCAGGTGGCGCGCGAGCTGGTCGGGGCCGTGGTGCGGTCCACGACCGAGCACGGCGTCGTCGCGGTCCGGCTGGTCGAGGTGGAGGCCTACGCCGGCGAGGCCGACCCCGCCTCGCACGCCTGGCGCGGGCCGACCCCGCGCACGCGGGTCATGTACGGCCCGCCCGGGCGGTCCTACGTTTACTTCTCCTACGGGATGCACTGGGCGCTCAACGTCGTCTGCCTGCCGCCCGGCACCGCGTCCGCGGTGCTCCTGCGCGCCGGCGAGGTGGTCGACGGGCTGGAGCTGGCGCGGGCGCGGCGCCGCGCCGGCACCCCGGACGTGCGGCTGGCCTCGGGCCCGGCCAACCTCGCCGCCGCGCTGGGCCTCGACGCCGGGTGGAACGACCTCGACGTCACCCGGCCCGGCGGGGCGCTCACCCTGCGCCGCGGATCGCCCGTCGCCGACGACGCCGTGGCCACCGGACCCCGGGTGGGGCTCACGCGCGGCGTCGAGACCCCGTGGCGCTTCCTGCTCGCCGGCGACCCGCACGTGAGCCCGCCGCGGCGGGCCAACCCCGGTGCCGGCGTGGTGCGGCGTACGCGAGGATGGGCGCCGTGACGACGCAGGACACCGTGCCCGGGGACGCCGTGGCCGACCAGGACTCCTCGGGCGCGGCCGGCCCGCTCGACCTCGACGCCCTCGACCCGGCCGCCCGGGCACGCGTGGGGGTGGTGGACGAGCTGCAGTGGCGAGGGCTGGTGGCGGTGTCCACCGACCTGGAGGCGCTGCGCGCCGAGGCCGCCGCCGGCCCGGTGACGCTCTACTGCGGCTTCGACCCCACGGCGCCGAGCCTGCACTTCGGCAACCTGCTCCAGATCCTCACGGTGCGCCGCTTCCAGCTCGCCGGGCACCGCCCGCTGGCGCTGGTCGGCGGCGCCACCGGGATGATCGGCGACCCGAAGGAGTCCGGCGAGCGCACCCTCAACGAGGCCGACGTCGTCCACGCCTGGGTCGAGCGCATCCGGGCCCAGCT
The DNA here is from genome assembly GCA_016125335.1 of Frankiales bacterium. Taxonomy (NCBI): domain Bacteria; kingdom Bacillati; phylum Actinomycetota; class Actinomycetes; order Frankiales; species Frankiales bacterium. The sequence goes on along the minus strand of WGLY01000015.1, from coordinate 2,960 downwards.
CGAGCGCTTCTTCGACTTCGAGGCGCCCGGCAACGCCGCCGTGATGGTCAACAACTACGAGTGGACCCAGGGCCTGTCCACGCTCGACTTCCTCCGCGACGTCGGCAAGCACTTCAGCGTCAACCGCATGCTCGACCGCGAGGCGGTCGCCGCCCGGCTCGCCGGCCCGGGGATCTCCTACACCGAGTTCAGCTACCAGCTGCTCCAGTCCTACGACTACCTCCAGCTGCACCTGCGCCACGGGTGCACGCTGCAGACCGGGGGCTCGGACCAGTGGGGCAACATCGTGGCCGGGGTCGACCTCGTGCGCCGCGTGACCGGCCACCACGTGCACGCGGTCACCACGCCGCTGGTCACGAAGGCCGACGGCACCAAGTTCGGCAAGACCGAGAGCGGCACGGTGTGGCTCGACGCCGGCCTGACCTCGCCCTGGGCCTTCTTCCAGTTCTGGCTCAACACCGAGGACGCGCTCGTCCCCACCATGCTGCGGCTGTTCTCCTTCCGCGGCCGGGAGGAGATCGAGGCGCTCGAGGCCTCGCTGCGCGAGCGGCCCCAGGCGCGCGAGGCGCAGCGGGCGCTGGCCGAGGAGCTCACCGACCTGGTGCACGGGCGGGCCGAGCGCGACAAGGTCGACGCGGCCGCCCGGGCGCTGTTCGGCCAGGGCGACGTCGCCGCCCTCGACCCGGCCACGCTCGAGGCAGCGCTCGCGGAGGCCCCGCACGCGGAGGTGTCCCGGGCGGACTGGTCGGCGGGTCTCAGCGTCGCCGACGCCCTCGCGCGCGCGGGGCTGGCGCCCAGCAAGGGCGCGGCCCGGCGCACGATCGCCGAGGGGGGAGCGTCGGTGTCCAACGTCCGCGTCACCGACGAGGCGGCCGTGCTCACCGACGCCGACCTGCTCCACGGGCGGTGGGTGCTGCTGCGACGTGGTCGGCGTCACATCGGCGGCATCCGGCTCGCCGACTCCTGAGGCCCTGTGCCGCACCGGCGGGGCTTCTGACCCGTGCCGCGGGATCCCTTGTGCCGCAACGGATCCCGCGTTGCGAGCCAGACGGCGGCGGCGGGCAGGGGGCCGATTTGACGCGGCGCGGGGCCCCCGCCTAATGTTCACGACGTCAGCCCGTCAGGGAGGAACGGACACCGACTCGGTGGCCGGTCCCGGGGTCGGCTCCCACCGCCTCAGAGCAGGCCCGAGAGGGTCTCCGCTCCGTGGCGCGCCCGCTCCGGCGGGGCGGGACACGGAGCACTCCGCCCGGTTTGACCCGGCGAAGCCGCTCCGCTAAGTTAGGCGAGTTGCCCCGGAAGGCCCTCACCGAGACCTCGGTGCGAGTCCATGGTGCGCGCCCGCTCCTTGAGAACTCAACAGCGTGTCAACTATCGATGCCAACAAACCCCGTCCGACGGGTGGCGCCGGCGATCCCGCCGGGACTGCTCGTCGAACAGGTAAGTAATTTCCTTTGGTATTGATCGAGCAAGCTCGATCCATGCCAGGAACTCTTCAGTCGGTCACTGCCGGACTATTCCTCCGGCGTACCAATAGACATCAACGGAGAGTTTGATCCTGGCTCAGGACGAATGCTGGCTGCGTGCTTAACACATGCAAGTCGAACGGTGAAGGAGGGCTTGCCCTCCGGATCAGTGGCGAACGGGTGAGTAACACGTGGGCAACCTGCCCCTCACTCTGGGATAACTCCGGGAAACCGGGGCTAATACCGGATACGACCTGGTGCGACATCACACCAGGTGGAAAGAACTTCGGTGAGGGATGGGCCCGCGGCCTATCAGCTTGTTGGTGGGGTAACGGCCCACCAAGGCGGCGACGGGTAGCCGGCCTGAGAGGGCGACCGGCCACACTGGGACTGAGACACGGCCCAGACTCCTACGGGAGGCAGCAGTGGGGAATATTGCGCAATGGGCGAAAGCCTGACGCAGCGACGCAGCGTGAGGGATGACGGCCTTCGGGTTGTAAACCTCTTTCAGCGGGGACGAAGCGAAAGTGACGGTACCCGCAGAAGAAGCACCGGCTAACTACGTGCCAGCAGCCGCGGTAATACGTAGGGTGCAAGCATTGTCCGGATTTATTGGGCGTAAAGAGCTCGTAGGCGGCTAGTCACGTCGGGTGTGAAAACTCGGGGCTCAACCCCGAGCCTGCACTCGATACGGGCTGGCTAGAGTGTTGCAGGGGAGACTGGAATTCCTGGTGTAGCGGTGAAATGCGCAGATATCAGGAGGAACACCGGTGGCGAAGGCGGGTCTCTGGGCAACTACTGACGCTGAGGAGCGAAAGCGTGGGGAGCGAACAGGATTAGATACCCTGGTAGTCCACGCCGTAAACGTTGGGCGCTAGGTGTGGGGAACCTTCCACGTTCTCCGTGCCGCAGCTAACGCATTAAGCGCCCCGCCTGGGGAGTACGGCCGCAAGGCTAAAACTCAAAGGAATTGACGGGGGCCCGCACAAGCGGCGGAGCATGCGGCTTAATTCGATGCAACGCGAAGAACCTTACCTAGGCTTGACATATACCGAAAACTCATAGAGATATGGGGTCCGCAAGGGCGGTATACAGGTGGTGCATGGTTGTCGTCAGCTCGTGTCGTGAGATGTTGGGTTAAGTCCCGCAACGAGCGCAACCCTCGTCCTATGTTGCCAGCGAGTCATGTCGGGGACTCATAGGAGACTGCCGGGGTCAACTCGGAGGAAGGTGGGGATGACGTCAAATCATCATGCCCCTTATGTCTAGGGCTGCACGCATGCTACAATGGTCGGTACAAAGGGCTGCGATACCGCAAGGTGGAGCGAATCCCAAAAAGCCGGCCTCAGTTCGGATTGGGGTCTGCAACTCGACCCCATGAAGTCGGAGTCGCTAGTAATCGCAGATCAGCAACGCTGCGGTGAATACGTTCCCGGGCCTTGTACACACCGCCCGTCACGTCACGAAAGTCGGTAACACCCGAAGCCGGTGGCC